>CAZEFP010000012.1:16837-19601 GCA_964511565.1 uncultured Planctomycetaceae bacterium | reverse complement strand
TGGTTCGAAAGGACAAACTCGAAGATTTTCTTCGAGGGAGAGGTGGTGCGGATCGGTGAGGTGGTGGACGCCCGGGTGCTCTACGTGCGCGCGGGGGGCAAGCGCATCGGGCTGGGTTTCAAGCAGCTGCTGGAGAGCCCCTGGGTCCGGCTGGAGCGCGAGCACTGGGAGGGGCAAATCGTCTCGGTGGAGATCACGCGAGTCGGTCGGTTCGGCGCCGTCGCGAGGCTCTTCGCCGGAGCAGAGGGCGTCCTCCCGATGTCCGAGTGCGGCGATCGATCGCCTCCCGCGGGCATCTCCCGTGGAGACCGACTGTCCGCCCGCATCCTCGAGATGGACCCGGAGGACGAGCGCCTCGCGTTCTCTCTCCTGCACGCCACGGGCCAGCCCATCGCGGCCGACGAGGCCGAGTGCCTCGCTGACTTCGGGACGATCCGGACCCTGCCCGCCCTGAAGGACCTCCTCCCGGAGAACGGTCTGGATGGCGCCCCCCCCAGCGGCGCCTCCACCAACCTCGGGGACGTGCTGCGCAGGGCGCTCCAGGGCGACCCGGATACGCCCTAGGCGCCCGGCCTCGAGGGCCCGACGCACTTTCGCGTAAGCCGCGGGCTAAACACATGCCCGAAATCGGCCCGCAAGGGTCCTCCCCACGACCCGGGAAATCGTTTCCAGGCCGCAAGAGCGCTCGGTCCCGCTGTTAGGCGCACATCGGACCGGTTCCCGCCCACCCTCGTCTCGATCATGGACGTGGGGCCCCTGGGCCACAGTGTGGGGAATGCGGATGCCGATGACGGACTAGCCGCGGAGTGTCGCGGCATCCGGCAACGCCACGCCAACCTGCTGACCATGACACGCCGCCAACTCCGCTCTCTGCCCTCAGTCGCCCCGTCAAAACGGGGCACGGCCCTCTTCGCCGTCATCCCGATCGCCATCCTGATGATGTCGGTCATGGTGGCGTTCGTCGGGACCGCCGTCGAGACCAGCAAGAACAGCATCACCGACCTGGACACGTTCCGAGCGCGGGCCGCCGCCAAGAACGCGGCCGCGATCGCGATCGCCGACCTCTGGGGTGACTTCAACCGGGCCAGCAGCGGTGACTCGGACGGCACCTCGTTCAAGGCGTACCTCGACGAGCAGGGGATGATGGACTCGCGCCTACTCCAGGTGGAGCCCACCAAGCTGGACTTCAAGAGTTCGCTGGAGCTCAGCAAGGACAAGCGCGGCGAGGACTCCATCCAGGACGTCGTGATCGACCGCGCGGAGATGTTCCGCATCGACACCGATCAGACGACCAGCCTCGTGGTTGAGGTCGATGCAACGGCCTCCTCACTCGACGGCGCCAAGAAGTCCCGTGAGCGGCACGGGACCGTCAGGGAGACGTTCACCCTCTCCAACCCAACTGGCAATGGGATCGACTTCGGCCTTCTCGCCGAGGAGGCCTCGGTCTTCTTCCGCCAATCCACCCTGGACAGCGCTGAGCGGGTCTACAACGCCAATCCGGGCCTCGCTGGATCGTTCGCGCCGGTCAAGGCGGGGATCCTCGGCAACCTCGGGCTCCGAAGTGACTCGGAGACCAAGGTGGCCGGCCTGATCATCTCGTCCGGGGACGTGCACGACGCGACCAGCGGCGCCATCTCCTCCTGGAGCTCGTACGGGCTCGAGGCCATCGGCGCCAACGCCGACGGCGAGGTCGACTCGATCATGGAGAACGCCTTCGGCGAGCCGGTGCTATCGACGATCCGCCCCTTCGAGGACGGTCGGGCCGACGCCAACCTCTTCGCCAACCTGGCCGAGGATTCCACGGGCGCCCCGGACCTCCCGACCGACATCCCGGAGGTCATCGCGGATGACGGCGGAGTCGACTTCGCCACTGGCGTGGCCCGCCCTGAGCTCGGCGACAATCGGGTTATCGATGACTCGGAGTTCGCCGTGACCGCGGCCACCGCGAGCGGCTCCCTCACCGGGGGGAGAATCTCCGTGATCGGCGAGGGCCAGTCCGTCTCGACGGCCAGCGACAAGGATGCCATGCGAGGTGGTCTGAACACCTCTCTCGCCTCCTCCACGGATGGCAACGTGTACCTCCACGGAACCGAGGACGATCCGATCCTCCTGGACGGTTCGATCGCTATCGACGGCGACGTCATCATCAGCGGGTACGTCAAGGGCACTGGCCACGTCACGGCTCGCGGCAACGTCTTCGTGGCCTCCGACCTCGTCTACGCGGACCACGAATCCGGCACCCAGCGCACCTTCGGTCGCGCCACGGATGGGACGGAGAACCTCCTCACCCTCGCCGCGGGCGGGAACATCGTGGTCGGGGACTACTTCCGTGCCAATGACGCCACCACCGACCAGCCGGGGGTCTCTGGTGGGAGCGCCGGGGGCTTCAACTCGACCCTGCAACAGCTCTCGGCCTTCAACCGCTCGGAGTGGTCGAGGACGCAACCCCAGGTGCCCGGTCCGGACTCGGAGTGGACTCAGATCGGCACGGAGACCGTCGAGTACCCCGAGGTGATCACCGAGACCTACTACGAGTGGGTTCCGGACGGCCAGTCGAGCGCCGAGGTGCCGACCGGTCAGCTCGAGCGGGCTCTCTCCCCCTTCGAGAACCCCTTCCTCGTCCAGGCGCAGCCGGCGGCTTTCAACCCGAACAGCCTCGACCCCAACTCGAAGAAGAAGAAGAAGAAGAAAAAGAAGAGCGCCAAGTCGGCGAAGAGCGCCAAGTCCGCGAAGAGCGCCAAGTCCGCGAAGAGCGCCAAGTCCG
>CAZEFP010000012.1:0-16737 GCA_964511565.1 uncultured Planctomycetaceae bacterium | reverse complement strand
AGAAGTCCTCGAAGAGCGAGAAGTCCTCGAAGAGCGAGAAGTCATCGAAGAGCGACAAGTCGTCGAAGAGCGACAAGTCCGAGAAGGAAGGCCCGGGCGGCCAGTGGGTCTTGCGCACTCGAGAGGTCACGACCGGGCGGATGCTCACCAGGGAGGAGCCCGTCTATGGGTGGAGCAACCTGATCACCAACCCCTCCTACGAGGCGGGCTATCGCCCTCGCTACTACAGCCTCGATGAGGGGCAGCCGATCCCCATCCACAACAAGGGGGGCCACTTCGATCCGACATCGGGCGCCTGGATCGGCGATACGCCGAGCGGGAACACCTGGTCGACCGAGATCCTCACGATCGCGGATCCCAACGACAGCTCGAACTCCATCCTGTTCGATGCTGACGGTGAGCCCATCGCAACCGTGCTGGGTGTCAACCCCACGAGCAGTTGGATCACGCCGGACCTCCTCCGCGCGACGATCGTGGACGAGCTTCAGAGCAAGCAGCTCGAAGACGACCGGACCTTCAAGGTCGACGCGACCCTTCACACGACCAACTCGATCCTCGGATTCGTGCCCGGCAACTCGGCCGAGCACGGAACCACCGCCGCGTACACCAATGGGCGAGCCAGGATCAACGGGTCACTCATTGGGACCCACGTGGGGCTCCACGCCGCAGACAATCTGACTCTGAACTACGACGGTCGCGCGTCAGGCTCCATGGACTCCGGCACCGGTGGAGTGCAACTGCGGCGGACGTTCAGCTCGCCGGTGCTCCGCTGACTCGGCGGACGGACCGCTGAACGCGGGAGGGCCCCGGTCGCGCAAGCGACCGGGGCCCTCCTTGCCTGGAAGCGTCAACGCAGCGCTCGTACCCCACGGCGCGCGAAGTAGGGTACGGCCCTGGCGCCCGCGGGCCCGCCGACGGTGAGAGTGAGCGGTCTGTAGAGGCTCTCGAATCGCGGATCGTTCACGATGTCAGCCTCCCAGGGGTTGACGTCCAAGGTGCTCGTCCCCGGCTGAACGACGCCGTTGCCGAGGACCAGGTAGTCCGGCTCCTGGTCCAGCACCCATTGCCCGTCATGGCGGTGATGGCCCTTCACACCGACACCGTCAAGGTCTGGCGCCCGGTCGAGAAGCGCCGGGTGGGTCAGCCCGAGGACATCCACAAGCTCGAGGCCGGAGCTCCACCCGAAGGCACCGATCGGCGAGATGGCGACCGTGCTCCCCCTGGGCGCCAGCTCTCCGAAGGCTGCGCCCGCCCGAAGCCAGTGGTGCTCGAAGAACCGCTGTTCGAATGCCGCCTGCGGCCTCGCGGCCATGCCCACCAGCACGAAGATCGCCAGGGACGCCGCCACGCATGCTCCGCGGAGTCGCGCGGAGCGGAGGGCCGAGACCACGCCAGCCGTCCCTACAGCCCCAACCCCAGCGAACGGAACGAGGAACCTCGAGTAGACCATCCAGTCACCGCCGACGAGGAGGACCGAGACCAGTGCTGCCAGAGCCGTCAGGGAGATCGCCCGTGCCTCTGCCCCCCCCCGTGGCAGGAGCAGTGCGAGCAGGAGCATGAGGGAGAGCGCCCCCTCGCCCAGGGAGCGCAGCAGATACAGCGCCCCGTACTCCAACTCGGCTCCAAGCGGCAGGGACTTCAACCCCAGGGCGTGCGGGGCCACTCCGCCGAAGAGCCACCACCTCAGGGCGGCAGTGAGCCCGACGACCATCAGCGGCGCGAGGGCCAGGCAGACCTCCCCGGACGACGATCTCCGTGTTGGGCGCATCGCGAGGAGGCAGACCGCCCAGGGGACGAGGGCCTCCACGCGAAGGGCGCACGCGACGCCGAAGGCAGCGCTCGGGAGGAGGACCCCGCCTCGGCCCCGGAGGGCCCAGCGAGACCACCCGTGGAATCCGAGGGCGATCATGGCCGCGAGCGGGACGGTCCCGAGTCCTGCGACCGCGTGCCAGGCCACCGCCGGGGAGAGGGCGAGCCACCAGGGAGCAAGCTCGGCGAGGGCACTCCGATCCCGCGACCGCGACCAGCAGCCGACCGCTCCGACCAGCACCGCGAAGCTGACCACGCCCAGAAGTGGAGTCCAGATCTCCGGGGAAGACCCAGCCATGAGGCCCACCGCCGCGGCGACGAACCAGGCGGGGCTCGTGACGCCGTCCACGGGAGTCTCGCCCGGGTTGAAGACCGGGCCCAGCCCGTCCAGCCAGTTCCTGGCGTACCGGTAGACGATGTAGTCGTCATCGACCGGCCCGACCTCCCAGAGGGTCAACGCGTGCACGATCGCCACGAGCACCGGCGCCCACCGGACCCAGCCGGGCCGCGCTCGGTTTGTCTCTCCGTCGACGACGACTTGCTCCATTGAATCGGGACGAGGCCAACGATCCTCGGTGTCGGATCGTAGCCGCTTGGGCCCCCGGCGACCTCCCGATCTCCCGCCGCAGGAGCTAGGCTGTCCCCACGTCCGTTGAAGATCCTGCTCGCCTCCTCGCCCCACGCCGACACGTTCGGCTATTCGATGCCCCCTCCGGGCCTCCTGAGGCTCGGTGGCGCCCTACGTTCAACCGAACACGACGTGGCGCTCGAGGACCTCGCGTTCCGCCTCGGTAACGGCGAGCTTCCGGCAGGAGAGGGGCTGGCCAGCGCGGCGGCCGCCCTGCTCGCCCGGCGCGGCCGCCCGGACCTGGTCGGGCTCTCCGTCATGGGCGCGACCCTCCCGATCGCCCTGCTCATCGCGGAGGAGCTGAAGGCGACCTGGCCCTCGGTCCCCATCGCCCTGGGCGGTCCCGGGGTCCAGGGGATCGACGTGCAGATCCTCGAGCGCTTCGACCAGGTCGACCTCGTGGCCCGGGGAGAGGGAGAGCTCACCATCATCGAACTCTGTGCTGCGCTCGAGGGCGGCCTCGAGGCCATCCGCGACGTGCACGGGATCACCTCTCGCCAGCCAGGGGGGATTCACCGCGCCCCGGAGCGGGCCATGATTCGAGACCTCGACGAGCTCCCTCCCTATGCGTGGGATCTGCTCCCCCCCATCGCCAGCTACAAGCGGATCACCGGTGAGGAAGACGGGCTCGTCCCCCTCGACTCGGGCCGTGGATGCGCGTACGACTGCTCGTTCTGCACCATCGGGCGAACATGGAGGCGGCGGTCTCGCCCCCTCCCTGCGGGGCGCTTGGTCGAGGAAATGGCGTCCCTTCGTGGGATCCCCGGCGCCCGTCGCGCCTACCTCTGCCACGACCTGTTCGGCGCGGACCGAGCACACGCCATGGGGCTCTGCAGCGAGCTCGCCCAACGCGGGGTTCGGATCCCCTGGGAGGTCCGCGCCCGCGCCGACCACCTCGACGCCGACCTCCTGCGCCACATGGGCCGAGCAGGGTGCGATCGTGTCCTGCTCGGGATCGAGTCCGCCTCCCCTGCGGTCCGGGCGGCCAACCAGAAGGGCATGCGCGACGACGTCGACCTGCTCCAGGTGGTCGATGACTGCGCCGCGGCGGGGGTGACCCCGATCCTGTCCCTGATCCTCGGACTCCCCGGGGAGGGGGACGCGGAGCTCAACGAGTCCCTCGAGTTCTGCGCCTCTGCGGCCCTTCGAGCTGGCGTGAACCTCTCCCTCCATCTGGTGAACCCCCAGCCGGGGTGCAAGCTCGGGGAGGACCTGGCCGAGGTGTCCAGCCCGGTCCCCAGCGTCCCCCCGGACATGGCGCTCGGCGCTGGCGAATCACCCGGGGAGCAAGCGCTCATCCTTGGCCACCCGGACATCTTCTCCACCTGGTCGCTCCTCCCCTACCCGGACGGCAAGCTCGACGAGCTCGTCTTCCTGAGCGGAGAATTCGGGGAGACGCTGATGCGCTACCCGCGCTCGGTCGCGGCCCTCACCACCCTCCTCGGGCTCTCCACCCTTGAGCTCGCCCGGGGCCTCCGCGCGGATGGTCGAACGTTCGAGACCTTCGCCCGCGAGCGAGCCGCCGCCGTCAGCGACGGCGCCTTGATCGAGTCCATGCTCCGGTGGGAGAACGCGCTGGTCCGCGTGGGCGCCCGCGGCGCGCGCCAGCCGCGGCGAGGTCGCTGGGCGCTCGGCGCGGAGCTGATCTCGACCAGGGTCGACCTCGGGGCCGCGACCGCGGCGCTGATCGACGCTCGCAGCTCCTCCGGGGGCGACGAGGCCCGCCTGGACGAACTCGTCAGCGGCGACGAGGCGACCTTCGCCGTCGTCGCTCCCATGCCAGCCCCCGGGGAACTCGCGGGCGTCCGAACCGTGCGGCTCGCGGGCGGTTCGGTTCGCCTCGCACGTGCCCTGGAGGCCGCTCGCACGGACGACGACCACGCTCGTATTCTCGGGGCGCTCGCCTCTCTTGAGGTCCGCGGCGCCGCCGCTGGCCTGATCTCGTCCGGGGTGCTCGTCCCCCCTGCTGACGACCCCTCGACCCCAACCCCACCCGTCCCGCAGGCCTCCTCGACCTCGGCGCCATGATCCAGCTCCCCAGCAACGACTTCCCCGTCAGCCTCGCGTTCCCGCCGCAGGGGCACTGGACCCAACCGCACCTCGCGCTGCCGTGCCTGAAGGCGTGGCTCCGCGCCGGCGGCGACGGGGACGGCGGGCAGATGGACCTCTCCGTGGAGGCCTTCGACCACTTCCTCACGGCCGAGTCCCTCACCCGCGCGGCGGAGAAGGTCCAGCGTCGGCTCCCGCTCGAGCGGTTCCAGGAGGACCGCCTCCCCCTCGGGCAGATGCGCGCCTGGCGCGCCGCCGCGGAGAGCGCCGCCTCCGCGGAGTCCGTCATCGAGCGGATCGAGGCCGCCAAGGCCGTCCTCCGTGGGCAGGACCACGCGCTCGAGGCCGAGCGTGGCTTCTGGGATCCGGACCGCTACATCCCCGCCGTTCGGACCCTCTATCACGGCCTTCGGCTGATCTCGTCGGCCCACTACCCCAGCGAGCTCACCCCCCACAACTTCACGATGTCCTACTCGAACGACTCGAGTGAGGACGTCCTCGCGGCCACCCTCGACGAGGACCAGAACCCCTTCATCGAGTTCTACCGTGAACAGGTGATGCCGCGGCTCCTCGAGCGCCGACCCCGCGTGCTCGGCCTCTCGGTGCTCTACGGAAGCCAGCTGATCCCCGCCCTCACCCTCGCCCGGATGGTGAAGGCCGCCCTCCCCGACTGCCACATCACCATGGGCGGGGGCTTCCTCGCCTACATCGGGGACAAGGTCATGGCCGCACCTGGCATGGCCGAGTGCTTCGACTCGATCGTCTTCCACGAGGGTGAGCGCCCGCTCCTGATGCTCTGCGAGGCGCTCCGCCTCGGCGAGGGTCTCGAGGACGTCGGCAGCCTCGCCTGGTGGGACCGCTCCGACCCCGCGCAACCCGTGGCCGTCAAGAACATGGCGGCGCACCCCATCAAGCTGGATGACGCCCCGGCGCCCGACCTCGACGGGCTCCCCATGGAGAAGTACTTCTCGCCCCGGGTGGTCATCCCCTACGACGTGAACCGCGGCTGCTACTACGGCGAGTGCACCTTCTGCACGCTGCCGACGGTCATCGGCCCGGGCTACCGCACGCGCTCCTCGGAGACGATCGCCCGCCACGTCGTCGAGCTGCGAGACCGCTACGCCTCCACGCACTTCAACTTCATCACCGACTGCATGCCGCCGGGGATGATCAAGGACCTCCCGGAGCGGCTGATCGAGGCGGAGGCCGGCGTCACGTGGTGGGCCGACGCTCGCATCGAGCCGAAGGCCTATGACGCGGACGGCGCGCGGCGCCTCTACGAATCGGGCTGCCGGAAGCTCCTCTTCGGCTTCGAGTCCGCCACCAAGCGGATCCTCAAGATGATGATGAAGGGGCAGAGCCTCAAGTCAGTGGTCGAGGTCGCCCGCAACTGCACCGAGGCCGACATCAGCGTGACCTTCTACGCCATGGTGGGCTTCCCCACGGAGACGCGAGAGGAGGCCCGGGCGACCCTCAAGTTCATCGAGGAGCACGCGGACATCATCCGCGAGGTCTCGCTCCAGACCTTCCACATCGATGAGGTGGCGAAGACCTACAAGGAGCCCGAACAGTTCGGCATCCGGGTCCTCGACGCGCCCGGCGACCTGGCGCTCTATCACGACTACGTGGCCGAGGAGGGCATGACCCAGGAGGAAGCAGCCGAGATGTTCGAGGAGATGATGGCCTCGTTCCGGCGCAACCTCGCGATCTTCTCGGGCGACAACATCTTCTACTTCATGCAGAAGAGCCACTACTTCCTGCACCTCGCGGCGGGAGAGACACCGCAGGGGTTCTCGGGCAGGTGCGCCGACAGGACCGAGGCTCGGGCGCAACGCGCCGCCGATCCCGGCCTGACCGTGAGCGATGGTCTGGTCACGGTCCCGCTGGACTTCAGCTACTCCGAGGCCGTACGGACCCTCGGCGATCCCCTCGCCAGGGCCGCTCGCCCAGACTTCCTCACAGGCCGCTATGTGCGGGACGCGGACCAGGTGGCGGAGGAGCAGCTCCCGCCGCTCGAGCCGAAGGAGCGCTTCTTGCTCTACGACGCCGAGAACGGCGAGTTCGTGGAGCTCCGTGACGGAGGCGCCCGGGTGCTCGCCGCCCTCCGCCAACACGGTACCCTCGGCGCGCTCATCGACGCCCAGCGCCGCGGCGGCGCCTCGGACGCCGCGATCGAACGGCTCGAGCAGTTCGCCGCCGAGCTCCATCGGCTCGGCGTCCTGCGGTCGACCACATCCCAGCCCACCCCCTCCCCGGTCCTCGCCAACGCGCGGGGCTGATCCACCAACCCACGGAACCAGCGATGAATCAGAACAAGGACCTGCGTGAAGACGCCGAGCTCGAGGACAGCCACGACGAAAGCTCGGAGGCCCCCGCGGCGGCCGGGGGCGAGGCGCTCGACCTCGAGGGGCTCGACCTGACGGTCGAGACCGTCGAGGAGCGCATCAGCCCCAGCGAGACCAACGTCTTCGACAAGTGAGCGCCCCTGGGCCGCGGTCAGGGCGCTGGGGTCACCGCCCCGGCCCCGGCCGCGGATCCTAGAGCGTCACGCCAAGGTGCGTCGCGGTGTGCCCGGGGAAGAGCGGTCCGGCATCGGCGCTCCCGAGCCTCCGCTCGGCGACCTCGGCCAGGACGTCGCGGTAGTCGATGGTCACGTCCAGGTCGCCCTCGTTCAGGCTCGCCGGGTCCAGACCCGGCCACTGGGTGAGCACGCGACCGCCGTCGATACCGTCCCCCATGAGGAACATCGCGTTGCCGTAGCCGTGGTCGCACCCATCGCTGAGGTTGGGAGCGATCCTGCGGCCGAACTCCGAGTGCGCCACGAGGGTGTAGCGGACACCTGAGTTCTTCAGGTCAAGGTAGAAGGCCTCGAGGGCGCGGGCGAAGGTGTCGAGCATCCCGGCGTAGATCCCGTTCGTCGGCCCCATCTGTACGTGGTGGTCCCAGCCGTCGAGGTCCACGACGCAGCACTCCAGGTCGAGGCCCGCCTTGAGCATGGTGGCGACAGACCGGAGCCCGCCTCCGAATGGGCCGGCGGGATAGACCGCGCCGTTCGAGGGGGTGTACCCGAAGAACTGCACCGCGCCGACCTGATCGAGGGCGTCGAGCGCGCTGATGGCCGCCGGACCGAGGGGTGCGGGCTGCGGCGCGTACATGTCCGCGAGGACCTGGCGCCGGTCGTCCGCCGTGGCGGGCTCCCCCGGGAAGGAGTAGGTGGCGGGGACGGCGATAGGGATCGCACCCGGTGCGCCCGTCAGCGTCCAGGGCAACAGCGCCGAGACCGAGAGGGCTCGGACGGTGCCGCTCCCCAGCGGATTGATCGAGGCGAGGTGGCGCGAGACCCAGCCCTCCGAGAGGGGCAGGGCGCTCCCGGCGGGGGTCGCGGTCTCCCAGCGACGCATCCCGTCGAAGTGCGAGAGGGTGTGGATCGGCGCCCCTGCGGCGTGGACCACCAGGAGGCGGCCGTCGGCGTAGGGCGTGTGGAGCGGCGCGGCGGCAGGCGAGAGGCAGAAGGTCCCGTCCAGGTCCACCGATCCGTTGCCCGAGGCCGGACCGGGGATGGCCAGCGGCCCCCGTGAGGGCGCGTAGTCCGGGTCGCCGTAGGGGACCACGGCGCTGAGGCCGTCCATGCCTCCTCGGAGGAACACGTTGATCAACACATCCCGCTGGGTACCCCCGCCGCCGCCGCGGGCAGCGCTGAAGGCGATCCGGGGCATCGCGGAGGACACAGCAGCCCCAGCAGCGGCGGTGCGCAGGAAGCCTCGCCGCGAGAGGTTGGCGTACTCGGAGCACGCAGCACGTTCAGTTCGTCGTGTCATGGTGTGGTCTCCGGATCAATAGAACTGATAGCCCGGGCTGGCCGCGAGCAGCGCGGCGGCGTCGCGCAGGACCTGGTCCGTGAAGGGGCGGGCGCCGATGTACTGCTGGACACGGTCCACCTCGGCCTGGGGGATCCGGCCCCCCGCCATCTCCATGGCGAGCCGCTGGGCGAGGAACTGGTTCGGGACCGAGCCGCGGAGCTCGGTCAGCGACGACAGCGGAATGGTGAGCCCTGGGAGGCCGCCGTTGAGGAGGTTGGTGGCGTAGGCCCAGCGACCGTTCACGTCGCTGCCCCAGGCCAGCAGGGTGTCTGGGTACCCGTCGGGAGTCCCCCACACGTACGGTCGGTGCCCGACCAGCTCGAAGATCCTGGCCGCGCCGAGGAAGTCGTCCGACGTGGCGACCCCGAGCTGGCGCATGAGCCCGATGCCGAAGTGGAAGGGCCGCTTGAGCTTGAAGTCCGTCGTGGCGGAGCAGAGGAGCAACGTCTCGTCCGAGAGCGCCTCGCGCACGACCTCGCGGAGGTCTCCGCCGGTGGCCTGCCAGACCGAGACCACCCGGTCGACCGCGGCCTGGGGAGGCTCCATGCCTGAGAGCCAGCTGACGAGCTTGCGGGAGACGTAGTCGAGCGTCTTGGGGTGGACCGACAGCATGTGGAGCATGTCGAGCCCGTCCTGGACTCCCCCACCCCCGGGGAGCTGCATCCCAAGGACGGTCTTGGGGCCGAAGTCGTGGTCCGCCGCGTCGAAGAAGAAGTCCCCCGGGTTGGGCTCGGCCCAGTACCCGTACCGCCAGCCCGTGAAGCAGCGGCTGATCTCCTTGACGTCGTCCTCCGTGTAGGGGCCGTCCACACCCAGCGTGTGCAGCTCCATCACCTCACGGCCGAAGTTCTCATTCGCCGCGCCGACGACGTTGACGTCCCCGTCGAGATAAGCCGACATGGCCGCGCTCTTCGAGACGGCCACGAGCAGGTCCTCGAAGGTCCCCAGGGCGTGCTGCCGGATGACGTCCCGGTCGTACGAGGTGAAGAACAGGCGTCCCCTGACGGTCTCGAGCTGGTCGACGTTGAAGTGGTCGTGCCAGAACTCGACCACTCGCTCCAGCAACTGCCGCTCGCTCAGCACCGAGCGCGCGACACAAACCTGCTGGAGGTGCTCACAGGGCTCGAGCGCCGAGGTGGCGTAGTTCGCATGCAGATCCGGAATCGACATGGAGACGCTCGGGAAGCTGGCGACGAAGGCGTCCGCCACCGGGTCCGGAATCAGCTGAGGGTGGAGCTGCCGGTCCAGCCAGGCCGCCCGGCCCATCTGCCGGATCTCGCCGAGGACCTGCCGCGTGAAGCCCTGGGTCGCACGGTGGGCGAGGACGAGGTCAAGATCGAAGCGCTGCGTCACACCCGGGGCAGGGGCGCTCGGCCCGGCCGGCGCGCTGCTGCTCGACGACGCCGACTGGGTACTGGGCACGCCGATGATCGAGCGGCGCGATCGCGTCCTGCGGAGGGACGGCCGTTGGGATTGCATGGGGTGATCTGGCGATACGTAGACGGGCAGTTCGGGCGACGCCCAAGGATACCCTCCTCTTCCCAGATGGGCCCGCCCTCGTGCGCCGCGCCTCCGATCAGGTCCGTGGCGCCTCTCCTACACGGGCCGTGGCTCGAGCCCCCCGGGCCGCCGCAGCCCGGACCACCCGCATGGCTCAAATTGAGCCCGCCCCCGCCACCGGACGCGGTTCAGGGACGCGTGGCGGCCGGCTCGGACTCGCGCTGATCCGGCCCCAGCTCCCGCGCGGCGTCCGCGGACTTGGCGGTGGGGATGCGCAGCTTGATGCTCGTACCCGTCCCCGGTCCCTCGCTCATGACGCCGATCGCGATGCCAAGCTCCTGGCAGACGTTGGCCGCCATGTGCAGCCCCTCGCCCGAGTGGCCGGGCTTGTCGGTGAACGACGAGGTGAAGATCTGGTCCAGCAGGCTGGCGTCGATCCCGCAGCCCGTGTCGCTCACCTCAGCCACCACGCGCCGGTCCTGCGTTCCGTACACGCGCAAGGAGAGGCAGCGCTCGGCGAGGCCGTCGTCCTGCAGCGCCTCGAGGGCGTTGACGATGATGTTGATGAGCGCGCTCGTCAGGCGATGCGGGTCCGTACGCAAGAGCGGGACGCCCTCGAACTGCCGCTCGATCTTGACTCCCGCCGAGCCGTCCACCGAGAGGCGCGCCACCTCCAGCGCCCTCTCCACGACCTCCGAGAGCTCGACCTCCTCGACCATGGCGGGCCCGACCGCGTACTTCTCCTGGCTCCGGATCAGGTCGATGGCCTGATCAAGCCCTTCATCGAGGGACTCCAGCTCCACCACACAGCGGGACCGGAGGTCACCGACCGCGTCCGCCATCGCCACGATGAAGGGGCCCAGGAACCGACCGTTGTCGTTCTCCGCGAGATAGGCGCCGAGGTCGTCAGCGTGCTCCTCCAGCTCCCGCGCGAGGGAGTGCATGTCGTTGACGTCCACGGCGAGGACGTCCCGCAGGAGGAGCTTGGTCGAGACGTTGATGCTGTTCAGGATGTTGCCGGCCGCGTGGACGACCCCCATCGAGACGTCCGACATCCCCGCGCGGCGCGCGTCCTGAACCATCTCGTGACGCTGCAGGGCGACCCTGTCGACCATCCCCGTCAGGGCCTGATCGAGCCGACGGAACTCCTCGGTCTTCCCCGAGTTGAACTTGCCCTTCACCTTCGTCGAGGCGCTGAGTTGAGCGAGATGCCCCTGGAGCTGCTTCAGGGGAGCAATGACCGAGCGCAACAGGAAGATCGCGGCGAGGAGGGCCATGAAACCGCCGGCGAGGACCTGCAACATCACCGGCCCCTCGAGCACAGCGAGGAAGGAGGCTCCGAGGGTGGGCTCGCTCCTCGCGAAGGCAACGGTCGAGGGCCGCGCCTTCCCGTCTCCAAGGACGTGCACGGCGACCGCCTCTTCGGAGCCGCTCAGCTGCGCGCTGCTGTCTTCGAGCTTCGCGATGGCAGCGGGCGGGAGGCCTGGAGCCGGAGCAGCGAGGTCGAAGAACGCCAGCTCCACCCCCGGGTAGGCGCTGACCAGCCTCAGCTCGAGCGGGCTGACCACCACGATCCGGCCTCCGGTGGTGGTAGCACGGCTCACACCGGCGACCACGACGGGCTCGCCGTGGACGACGACCACGGCGCTGTTGGGCTCATCGGTCCCGGTGACGCCGGCAACTGAGGCCGCTCGAATCGCCTCGACCACCTCGGGGAAGCGCCCACCAGCGGATCCCGCGAGCACGCGGACCTCGTCCGCGCCGTCGAACTGGATCACCATCTCGGACGAGGGGATGCCTGCGCCCGCCTGGTGCCCCAGGCCCGTCTCCGGGTCCTCGAGGTCTGCCGAACTCGCAAGGAGCAGGGCCGTGGTCAGCGTCGCGCTGCGGTGCCTCTCGAGCGCCCACATCACATCCTCCATCGCGAGCGCGACGGCCTCGTGAGCCGCCTCGACCTCGCGTGAGTGATGGAGGTGCGTCTGGACTCCGAGCGAGACGGAGAGCGCGACCGCGCCCCCGAGGAACAGCTGGAGTCCGAAACTGGCAGTGAGCGACTTCATGGCAGGCCGAAGGTCGACAGCGTCGAGCTAGCTCGTCCCCCCCGGACCATGGGGCGGCACGAACTTGAAGCCGATGCCGAGCTTGCCCCCCGGAAGCGACTGGGACCGCACGAGCTGAACACGCCGTGGCTCGGTCTCCCCCGTCAGGATGATCTCGAACTCGAGCGTCCCTTCCAGGACAGCGAAGAGTCCCCCCTCGGACGTGTTCTCGACGATCACCTCCGTCTGGCTGGACGCGGGGAGGAGTCTGGCCGCCCGGGCGGTTCGTACACGGTCCCGCTCTCGGCGATCCGTGGCCGCAGCCACGCTCTTTCTCTCGGGATCGTTCATTTGGCAGGCGCGACAGGGCCAATCGGCCTGTCGGAGTCAATATCGGCACCCGTCGCTCGACGTCTTGAGCAAGCCCAGACACTCTTTGGGGCCGGGTCCAGGCTGCGCTAGCGCGGCTTGAACCGGCCGGGGTCCCGGTCCGAGACCCGTGGGCCGTCGCTCATGGCGGGCGCCGTACCGCCCCACGAGCCCTCCCTGAGGGCGCACGATCGCTCCCATCCGCGGAGTTCGATACCAGCGAGCTGCGGAACCACGCCCCGCCGCCCCCTCCCGATCAGAGGGCTTCGCGGATACGCCCGGCCAGCTCGCCCCGGGGGATCTCGACCCCTTCCTTCGCGCGCAGGTCCTTCAACTGGCAGCTCTGACCGTTGAATTCATGGCTCCCCGCGATGACGGCCAGGGCGAACCCACGTCGATCGGCGTACTTGAGCTGGGCTCCCAGCTTCCGCGGCTCGGGGTACAGCTCGACGCCAATGCCGGCCGCTCGAAGCTCCGCCGCGAGGGCCAAATAGTCGCCGAGGCGGTCCTCCTCGAGCATCGGGATGAAGACGGGGCACGGCGCGGACTGGGCCTCGATCATCCCCAGCTCCTCCATCGCTGCCAGCAGACGGTCGACTCCGAGCGAGGCGCCGACCCCCGGAAGGTGTTGCTTGGTGTAGAGGGTCGCGAGGTCGTCGTAGCGCCCCCCCGAGCAGCAGCTGCCGATGCCGGGCAGGTCATCGAGGAAGGTCTCGAAGATGGCACCCGTGTAGTAGTCCAGACCCCGTGCGATGGAGGGATCCAGCTTGATGCGTTCCGCCTGGACCCCCGCAGCGGTGACCGCTTCGAAGAGCCCCGTGAGGCCCTGGTGCCCGGCGACGCCGGCCTCCGCACCACCAACGAGGGGCTCGATCGCGTCGAGCAGCTCGGCGGGCGCGCCCTTGAGCTGAGCGAACTCGAGGACCGCCTTGACCTGCGCCTCCGCGAGCCCGACGCCGTCACGGAGCTCGGTCGCCACGGCGTCCGGGCCCGCCTTGTCCAGCTTGTCCAGCACGCGCAGCACCTCGGCCTGCCGCTCCACGAGTTCCAGCGACTCGAGGAGCCCGGTGAGCAGCCGGCGGTCGTTGATCCGGATGGTGAACCGCTCGAAGCCGATCGCTCGAAACAGATCATGGATCACCAGCGCGGCCTCCACGTCACTCGCGGCGCTCGTGGTGCCGATCGTGTCGAAGTCACACTGGATGAACTCCCGATAGCGGCCTCGCTGGGTGTTCTCTCCCCGCCAGACCGGTCCGACGTGGTAGCGCTTGAAGGGCGTGCCGAGCGTCCCGATGTGCTGCGCCGCGAAGCGGGCGAAGGGCACGGTGAGATCGAAGCGCATGCCCACGTCTCGGCCGCCGTGGTCCGTGAAGCGATACATCTGCTTGTCGGACTCGGCTCCGCCCTTGCCCAGCAGGACCTCCGTGTACTCGAGCGAGGGCGTGTCGATCGGGCTGAACCCGAAGGAGCGGTAGACTCCCTTGGCCGTGTCGATGAGCCCCTCGCGAGGGATCATCGTGGCCGGGAGGAAGTCGCGGAACCCCTTCAGGGTGCGCGGCTGGATCAGCTGCTTCTTGCTGGACATGACAAGGGGTGGAATGCGGGCGGCAGGAGGTTAGCAGCGGGATGGCGCCCGACGTCAGAAATGCGGCCCACGCCGGCGGATTCGGTCACCGCGCGGCGGCGCCACCCTTGATGACCCGGCGCACGGGGTTTCGACCGAGCTCGTAGGTCAGATGAGTGTGGTTCGGGAGATCCGTCAGGACGAGGTCGGCGCGCTTCCCGACCTCGACGGAGCCGAGCTCATGGCCGAGGCCGAGGCTGCAGGCGGCGTTGAGCGTCGTCCCCGAGAGCGCCTCCGCGGCGCTCATGCCGTAGCGCAGGGCAGCCCAGCTCATGACCTCGAACAGACTCATGCAATAGCAGGACCCCGGGTTGAAGTCCGTGGAGAGCGCCGGGGCGCAGCCAGCCTCGATCATCCGCCGCGCCGGCGCCTCCTGGGCCTCACCCAGGTAGAGCGGGACCAGCGGGCAGAGCACTGGCTGGACCCCGCGCTCCGCGAGGGCGGCGATCCCGTGCTCGGAGACATGCTCGAGGTGGTCTGCGCTCGCGGCCCCCAGCTCGGCCGCCAGCTCCGCCCCACCGAGGGAGGTGAGCTGGTCCACGTGCATCCGCAGCCCGAGCCCCTGGTCTCGCGCCGACTCCATGAGACGGCGCGAGGCTTCGAGCCCGAAGACGTGGCTCTCCGTGAAGACGTCCGCGAAGGCGGCCTTGCTCGCCGCCGCAGGCCAGAGCTCGGCGCAGACCACGTCGATCCACGCCTCCGGGCGCCCCTTGAACTCGGGGGGAACGTCGTGCCCCCCGAGGCACGTGGGGATGAGCTCCACGGCGTGGGACCGATTGGCCGCGGCGATCACGTCCAGGCCCTTGAGCTCGTCTGCCACCGTGAGCCCGTAGCCGGTCTTCGCCTCGATCGTGGTGGTCCCCAGCTCGAGGAACCGATCGAGGCGCGGCAGCAAGACCTCGAGGAGCAGCTGTTCGGTGCTGGCCCGGACGCCCTCGAGGCTCGACCGGATACCACCCCCGGCCGCCGCGATGTCCACGTAGCTTCGACCTGCAACGCGCTGCTCGAACTCCCCCTCGCGGGTCCCCAGGAAGACCGGGTGCGTGTGGGAATCCACGAGTCCCGGGATCGCCAGCCCGCCGCCGGCATCCACCGTCTCCCGACCGCGAAAGCGAGCGGCGACCTCAGCTTCCTTCCCGATGGCGACGAAGCGCCCCTGGTCGCACGCCACCGCCACATCGTGCTGGACGCTCAAACGCCCCATGCTGGCCCCGGCGAGTGGCCCCTGGCCCTCCGGCGTGGCCAGCTCCCCGATGCCCGTGACGACGAGATCCACCTCTTCGAGTCGTTCCGGCTTGGACTGATCGCTCATGGGTCCCCAAGACTACGGGACCACCACGGAGAACCGGCCCCCCCAGCCGCCAGTTCAACCCGTCCCGCCGGCAGCGCCCGCGGTCGATCGGCCGGCACCTCAGGCGATCCGCCGGGCCAAGGACGGCCTGGTGGATTCGGCCGCCGCCGTCCCTCCCCCGGTGGGCGCCATGAGGGCGGCGTTCACGAGCCCCTGCAAGCGCTTGCGAGCCCGGAAGACCACCATCTTGGTGTTGGAGCGCTCGGTGCCGAGGGCTGCGCCGACCTCCGCGTAGGTGCACCCCTCCACCTCGATCATCTGCAGCGCCAGCTGGTCACGCTCGGAGAGCTGCTGGAGGCAGGTGGCGTACTGGAGCAGGACGATCGCGAGCCCCGAGCGCGTGGAGTCCGAGAGCTCACCCAGCGAGGCTGCCGCCGAGGGCTCGAGGCGGAGGTCTGACGGCTCGGGCGAGGTCTCCCCCAGGTCGCCGAGCAGCGCCGTACGGCTGGCGTTGCACTTCCGGGCGCGGCGAAGGGCGTTCCCGGCGATGGTCCGCGCCCAGGCGCGAAAGCCCCCCGGGGCCGCCGGCTTGAACGAGCCTGCGTAGCGGTAGATGTTGAGGAAGGTGTCCTGGAGGGTCTCCCGGGGGTCCCCACCATCACGGCGCTGGGAGTGCAGGCGCTGGATCCACACCAGGAGACCCGGCGCGGCGGCCCGGTAGAGCGACTCGAACGCGAGGTGGTCCCGGCGAAGCTGGAACTGGATCATCAAAGCCGTTTCCTTCCGACCTTCAGCGAGGACCGGCGCGAGCGGCGGGGAGGCGGCTTGGCTCTTCATCGCCTCGGCGGGAGCGAGCGCCATGCCACGCCCAGCGGATAGCGCCCCCCGTCAACCACAAGTATATTCACAACAACTGCTTAGGCGGCGCCCTCCGGCTCCACCAGGGGGACCACGAAGGGACCGCCGTTCCGGATCCGTAACGGTCTCGCTCTCTCCTCTCCCCGTGGATGAGCCCCCGCCCGCGGTCCCCCAGCCGCTCGACGCGCGCGCGGCGCCCCCGCAGCATGGCTCGCGGCAGACTCGGGGTCTTATGATCCGGGAGCGCCCGCCCCATCACTTCCACCGTGCCCAGCACCATCTCACCACCAGAGGTCGAGCTCGAGCCTCCGCCATTCGGAGCCCCGGGCGTCGCCATCCCCGAGTCACCGGTGGACCCAGCCGCCCACGGCGGCTGGCCTGACCCGGGCGGTCCGCTCGCCAGCGGCCTCTCGCTGGTTGCGCTCCTGATCGCCGCTGGACTCCTCGCCATGCTCGCCCAGGCGATCGAACGGGCGGTCCCTCGCTCGGGGTCCACGGACGAGGCGCACCCGGCGTCCGACCCCCTTGCGGGCTACCTCGAGCGACGGGAGTCCCTGAGCGCGTCCGCGAGCCTCGGCGCCCAGCTCTGCCGCGTCGCAGCCACCCTCGTCCTGCTCCACCTCCTGACCGGGATCTCCGACCTCTCCCCCCTCCAATCCGCCGCGCTCACGCTCGCGGTCGGCGCCCCCCTGCTGCACCTGACGACGCAG
>CAZEFP010000011.1:0-20893 GCA_964511565.1 uncultured Planctomycetaceae bacterium | reverse complement strand
TCGAGCCCTCTGACCTCGATGGCGTTTCCGGCGGCACCTGCCTCCGACGCCCCGCGCTGTGTGGGATCCACCTGCATTGCGGGGAAGATACTCAGGCCCGCGCCGGGCATTCGCGCCTGTTCCCGTCTCTGGTCCCAGATCCCCCCGGCCGCGCGGGTTCTGGTCGGGTGGACAGGAGTCGGACACGGCCCCGCCGCGTGACCACCCGCGGGGGTAGACTCCGCCCCGCGCCCCTGCCTCCCTTGTCCACCCCTCTCGACCCCTTCCATCGCTTCGAGGACCCCGACCTCGGGCTGCTCGCGCTGACGCACTCCTCGTCGGGCAAGGCCGACGCGGGGGGCCGCAAGGACAATGAGCGCCTGGAGTTCCTCGGGGACACGGTCCTCGATCTCATCATCGCCGAGGCCCTGTTCGGCGACCGGGAAGGGCACCCCGAGGGCGCCCTCACGGAGATGAAGGCCCAGGTGGTCTCGCGCCAGGCGCTCGCCGGCGCGGCCCACCGCATGGGCCTCCCAGAGCACGCCCGCCTGGGTCGCGGCCTCGACCGGCGAGCGCTCTCCCGCTCGATCCTCGCGAACCTCTACGAGGCCGTGGTCGGGGCCATCTACCTCGACGCTGGCCTGGAGGCCGCGCGGAACTTCGTCCTCGAGACGCTGGGCCCCGAGCTCGGTGCAGCCCGCCAGCGCCGCGGGCGCCCGAAGCCCAAGCAGCGCTTCCAGGAGGTGTGCCAGCAGCGGTTCGGCGCGCCGCCGAGCTATGAGCTGCTGCAGCAGCGGGGCGACGACAATGCGCGAGCTTTCCTCGTCGCTGCGGCGGCGGGCGGCGAACGGTTCCCCAGCGCCTGGGGTCGCACCGTCAAGGAGGCCGAGCACTGGGCTGCCTTCGAGGCCCTCCTGGACATGGGCCTCGACGCCCACCCCTGACCCCAGGCTGCCCCTCTCCCCTCCCCATGACCGAGTCCGACGCGAGGATGAGCCTCCTCGACACCTCCGACAAGGAGGGGCACGCCGGTGAAGGCGTCTCCGGCGCCGGGGTCGTGCTCGTTCGGCCGGACGAGGTGCCCTTCCCCCCCGCGGATCTCGCGAGGATCCTTCGCGCCCTCAAGCGCAAGGGCTCCGTGTCGGTCGGGAACATCTGGGGCGGTGCCCAGGGGCTCGTCACCGCCCAGATCGCCGCGGAGCTGGACCGCCCCATCCTCGCGGTGACCTCCACCGACGGCGAGGCCGAGGCCTTCACCCTGGACCTCGCGGCCTTCGGGGTCCCCTCCACCCAGTTCCCCTCGCGGGACGCCGGCGCGAGGCGTGGCGGTGCGGACGCCGCCTCGATCCGGGCCCGCCTGCAGCTGGCCCAGTCCCTGGCCGGCCCACCCGAGACCCGCCCCAGGGCGATCGCCGCCTCGGTCCAGGCCCTCCTCCAGCCGATCCCACGGATGCGCGACCTCGAGGCGGAGTTCGTCCGCCTGAAGGCCGGCGACGTCCTCGACGTCCGCGCCCTCCTGGAGCGCCTCGTCAAGGCGGGGTACACCCGGGAGCCGCTCGTGGAGGAGGCCGGGCAGGTCAGCCTGCGTGGCGACATCCTCGACCTCTTCCCCTTCGCCTCGGACGAGCCGATCCGGATCGAGATGTTCGAGGAGGAGGTCGAGTCCCTGCGCCGATTCGACCCCGCCGAGCAGCGCTCCGTGTCGACCCATGACGAGCTCGAGGTGTGCCTCGCGTCGGACGCGGGCGGCGTGGAGGACGGCGACGGGATCTCCTTGCTCGAGCTCCTCGATCCCGGCGCCCTGTGCGTCCGCGTGGAGCCCCTGCGCATCGACGAGCGGGGTAACTCGCTGAAGGTCCAGTCGGCCCAGCACGAGCGCGCCCTCATGGGCCTCGCCGCGACCCTCTCGGAGCGGCCGGTGCTGGAGATCCAGAGCCTGCCCGGGGACGACGTGTCCCTCGACACCCGCTCGGTGCAGGGGCTCAGCTCCGGGGTCTCCGCCTCCGCCCCCGAGCTCGCCCGCCTCGCCGCCGAGGGCACGCGGATCATCGTGACGTGCCTGACCGAGGCCGAGCGCGACCGCGTCCGCGCTCAGTTCGACAAGGCCGGCGCCAGCGGGCTCGACCTCGTGGTCGGGTACGTCTCCCGCGGCTTCCGGGCCCCGCCCTGGAACCTGCTCATCATCGGCAGCCACGAGCTCAAGGGCACCCTTGGCGCCCGCAAGCGCGTCAGCGCCCGCGCCCACCAGCACAAGGTGAAGGCCCTGCAGAGCTTCTTCGAGCTCCGGCCGGGGGACCTCGTGGTCCACGCGGTCCACGGGCTCGCCCGCTACCAGGGCCTGAAGCGCATGAAGCGCGGGACAGGAGAGGAGGAGCACCTGCACCTCGTCTTCGGGGGCGACGTCGCCCTTTACGTGCCCGCGAGCCGGATCGACATGGTCCAGCGGTACATCGGCGCGGGCGGCTCGGGCCTCACCCTCGACAAGATCGGCGGGCAGAGCTTCCGCAAGCGCAAGGAGAAGGTCGAGCAGGGGCTGTTCGACCTCGCCTCGGAGCTGATCGAGGTGCAGGCCAAGCGCCAGCTCCGCAAGCGCGACCCCTGGGAGGGAGACCCCGAGCTGGTGCAGCAGTTCCTGGACGAGTTCCCCTGGGACGACACCGAGGACCAGGCGGAGGTCACCTCGGAGATGGCCCGCGACATCGCGTCCGAGCGGCCGATGGACCGGCTCCTGTGCGGGGACGTGGGCTTCGGCAAGACCGAGATGGCAGTGCGCGCCGCGTTCCGGGTCGTGAACGGCGGCGGGCAGGTCGCCGTGCTCGTCCCGACCACCATCCTGGCGGAGCAGCACCTCGCGACCTTCCGCTCGCGCATGGCGGACTTCCCCATCACCGTGCGCGGCCTCTCCCGCTACACCTCCGCCGCGGAGCGCAAGGAGACCCTGGAGGGCCTCCCGCTCGGGCACGTGGACGTGGTCATCGGCACGCACCGCATCCTCTCGAAGGACGTCAAGTTCAAGCGCCTCGGCATGGTCATCATCGACGAGGAGCAGCGCTTCGGGGTGACCCACAAGGAGCACTTCAAGAAGCTCCGCGCGAACGTGGACATGCTGACGCTCACGGCGACGCCCATCCCACGCACGCTGCACATGTCCCTCTCGGGCGTGCGAGATATCTCCGCCCTGAACGTGCCTCCCCCCGGCCGGCAGGAGGTCGAGACGGTCCTCGGCTACCGGGAGGACGACGGCGAGATCCAGGCCGCCTTCCGCAGGGAACTCAATCGCGGCGGACAGATCTTCTTCCTCCACAACCGGGTGACGTCTATCGAGGCGGTGTGCGCTCACCTGCGGGACATCGTGCCCGAGGCCCGCTACGCCATTGGCCATGGCCAGATGGCGGCCGCCGAGCTCCGCGACGTCATGACCGCCTTCCGTGAGGGGGAGGTCGACGTCCTCGTGGCGACCACGATCATCGAGAACGGGGTGGACGTCCCCACGGCGAACACGATCTTCATCGACGACGCGGACCACTTCGGGCTCTCCGAGCTGCACCAGCTTCGGGGTCGCGTGGGCCGGGGCTCGGTCAAGGCTCACTGCCACCTGCTGGTGGAGAAGCACAAGCCTCTCAAGCAGCACGCCCGCGAGCGCCTCAAGGCCCTGGAGGAGATGAACCACCTGGGCGCCGGGTTCGGGATCTCGGTCAAGGACCTCGAGCTCCGGGGCGCGGGCAACATCCTCGGCCCCCAGCAGTCCGGGCACATCGCCGCGGTGGGATACGACATGTACTGCCGGCTCCTCAAGCTGACGGTCGAGCGGCTCGCCGCCGGGGAGACGAGCGACCGCGAGCGGCCGCGCTTCGAGGAGACCGAGGCGGGCTGCGAGCTCGAGGTGGGCCTGCGCGCGTTCCTGCCGGAGACCTGGATCGAGAAGGCGGACGAGCGCCTCGACGCCCTCCGGGCGCTCTCCCAGAGCCCGGACGCGGAGATCCTGGAGCAGTCCTTCCAGGGCCTCCGGGACCGGTACGGGCGGCCCCCCGCGGAGGCCAAGGAGCTGCTGAGGCTCTTCGAGCTCAAGCTCCCCCTCGACCACGCTCGCGTCAAGCACCTCGCCTGGCACGGCGACCGATACGTCATCCAGTACTCCGACGCGGTGGCCTTCGAGCACCTCTTCGCTGGCCAGCGGCCCGGGGGACGCCAGCTGGACGTCCGGCGGATCAAGCCCGGGGTGGCCCACCTGGTCCTGCCGGGGCACCTCGCCGAGCGCCCCGAGAAGGCGGTCCGCTGGCTGGAGAAGCTCGTTCAGTCGTCCGCCGGTTGATCTGGCCCGTCGCGGCGCACAAGATCCCAGCATGCGCGCCCTCCGCTCCCTCCCCCTGGTCCTCGTGGCGGCCGCCCTGGCGGTCTTCGCCGGCGGCGCCGCCTCCGGCTCACCGCTCCAGGTTGGAGCTCCGGGCGGCCCCTCGACGCCGACGCAGGCCGAGGACGACTGGGTCCCGCTCACCCCGCTGGAGCAGGAGCTCGCAGCGCGCTACACCGACCACTACGTCGGCATCGCCGGCGAGGAGCTCCTGACCCTGGAGGACCTGAGCCGGTTCCAGCGGGAATCGAGGTTCGAGGATCCCGTCGACTCCCTGCCGCCGGACACGAGCCCGATGGCTCTGGCCCAGGAGCGCCTGTTCGCCGCAGCGGTCCAGCGGGCCATCGAGGAGCTCAAGATCCAGGGGGGGAAGACCCAGGGTTACGACCCCGAGCTCATCCAAAGGGCCCTCGAGGGCGAGTTCCAGGGGCAGATCGAAGGCCGCGGTGGCCCCGTCAGGTTCGCCGAGTGGATCCAGGGGCTCGGGTTGGACGCGAGTTCCTTCCGGGACCTCCTGCGCAACAGGCTCTACGCCCAGCTCTGGACCGACGCCGTCACCGGCCGCTCCGCAGGGCCCACCGGACGGGTGTACGTGGACTCCTATGTTCGGCCAGCGGGCATGTATCGCCGCTATCGGGCGCTCCTCTCCTCCCCCTCCCCGCTCGGGGGAGAGCTGATCGGGCGTCAGGCAGCCACCGTCTCCCTGAAGCGCCTGGTGATCAGCAGCCAGAAGGAGGGGAGCCCGCAGCGGGCCCTCGACCTCGCCGACGCCTCCCGCGACTACCTCCTGGCCGGCACCATCACCTTCGATGAGGTGGTGCAGGAGTACGCCCCCGAGGACCTGAAGGGGGCCGCCAGCCTGATCTCCCTCCCGGGTGAGCAGGCCGCCGCCATCCTCTCCAGGAGCCATCCGGAGTGGAACGCGGGCGACTTTCTGGACTCCGCCGCCCCAGGGGACCTGTCGCCCGTCCTCCCCGTCGTCTCGGGCGGCGTGACCCAGTTCGTCGTGCTGTATCGCTTCGAGGGCCGCACGGAGGCCACCGAGGCGCGCCCCTTCGAGGGTCTCGAGCTCCAGAAGAGCCTCCGGGAGGCCATCTCGGAGGAGTTCCAAACGGTCCGGGTGGACCGAGGCATCAGCGAGCTGGCCCGCACGAGCCGGGTCGCGCCCAACGACCTCCGGCTCCGGCTGATCCGGGGCCCCGTGGCACGCTGAGCGCGCGGGAGCGGGCCGAGATCCAGCCTCCTGCTGGCTTCCGGGCCGTCCAGCGGTAGCCGAGAGGAGAATCGCTGGATAACCTCTGAACCCCGTCCGGCGCCCTGCGTTGGGCACCCGACGGGCGGGCTCGGCCTCCCCGTGCCCCCAGCAACCCACATTCACCGGTCACCGGCCCCCCGATGACCACCCCCACCCCGAGCGGGTGGTCTCTCCCCGGAAGCCCCGCTGGCCCCACGGCCCGCATCGGCGACGTCAACGCCATGAGCAACGACTACAAGGACATCCAGATCGAATCCTCCATGCCCAAGCCCTGGGAGGAGGAGGAGACGTTCCAGGACACGCTCTACGAGTGGATGCAGAAGGGGCCGTGGCTCGCGATCTCCGGCATCCTGCACCTGGTGGCGTTCCTGATCGTGGCGAACATCCCGTGGAGCATCTTCGAGCAGTCCAAGGACCAGAACGTCCAGGCCTCGATCGAGCAGGCGCCCGAGCCGGAGATCGAGGAGCCGGAGGAGCCCGAGGAGGAGATCGAGGAGGAGACCGAAGAGGAGCCCATCATCGAGGACTTCGAGGTCTCCGACCACAACGAGACGGACACGAACGAGGAGTTCGAGCAGTCCGAGGGCGACCCGACGATGGACTCGGACTCCCCCTTCGACAAGAACAACAGCAACTCGCTGCTCGGCATCGGCGGGGGCGCCGGTGGCAAGTACGGCGGCCGGTTCGGCGGCAAGCGCAACCTGCGTGCTGGCGGCGGCAAGGGCACCGAGCAGGCCATCAAGGACGGCCTCGAGTGGCTCAAGAAGCACCAGGACAAGGACGGCAAGTGGGACTGCGCCGAGTTCATGAAGCACGACCCCGCGGGGGACAAGTGCGACGGCGGCGGTGACGCCATCCACGACATCGGCGCCACCGGGCTCGCGCTCCTGGCGTTCCTCGGGGACGGCCACACCATGACCCGCGGCACGTACAAGGACGTGGTCAAGAGCGGCATCAAGTGGCTCGTGCAGGAGCAGGACCGCGAGAGCGGCCTGTTCGGCGACGGGGTCGGCAAGCACTACCTCTACGACCACTCCATCGCGACCCTCGCCATGTGCGAGACCTTCTACCTGGACAAGTCGACGCTGCTGAAGACCAAGGCTCAGAAGGCCATGACCTTCATCAGCCGCGCCCGGAACCCCTACGGCGTGTGGCGCTACGACGTCCCGCCCAACGGCGACAACGACACCTCGGTGACTGGCTGGATGGTCTTCGCCATGAAGTCGGCCGAAGAGGGCAAGCTCAAGATCGACAAGGCGGCCTACAACGACGCGATCAACTGGTTCGACGAGATGACCGATCCGGGCACGGGCCGGGTGGGGTACACGGCGGACGCCGGCCCCGGTAGCCCGAGCTCCCGCGTGACGGGCATGAACGACCAGTACCCCGCCGAGAACGGCGAGGCGCTCACCGCCGTGGCCCTGCTCTGCCGGTTCTTCCTGGGCCAGAACCCGGACGACAACCCGGTCATGAAGGACCACGCCGAGCTCCTGCTCCGCGACCTCCCCGAGTGGGACGGCAAGGACGGCTTCACGAACGACATGTACTACTGGTACTACGGCTCGTACGCGATGTTCCAGATGGGCGGCAAGTACTGGAAGGCCTGGAAGAAGTCGCTCGAGACGGCGGTCCTCCGCTCCCAGCGCAAGGACGGTTCCGCCAAGGGGTCCTGGGACCCGAACGGCCCCTGGGGCTACGCCGGCGGCCGCGTGTACTCCACGGCGACCATGGTGCTCTGCCTCGAGGCGTACTACCGCTACGCGCGCGTCCTCGGCGCTCGCTGATCCAAGGCGCATCGCCCGGCGAGCTTGAGCGCCCGCGCGGTCTTCGGACCGCGCGGGCGTTCTGCATTGGAGCTGTCCGCCGCGGGCTACGCCGGCTCCTCCCCCACGCTGGTTCAGCCAAACACGACCTTCTTTTGGCCGTGAACCGGCCCCCCCGACCTCCGTTCCCGGTGGCGACCACGTGATCGCCCGAGCGGCGAGGAGATCGAGATGAAGACCGAGACCAGCCCGACCATCGAACGCCAGAGTCCCTCCCTGGAGCCCGAGTCGTTCAGCGACGCGCTCTACCACTGGATGGAGCGAGCCCCGTGGTTCGCGATCTCCGGAGCGCTGCACCTCGTGGCGTTCCTCATCCTCGCCGCCATCCCCTGGTCGATCTTCGCGCAGCCGGAAGAGCAGGTCGTCACCGTCGGACTCGACCCCGTGCCGGAACCGGAGATCCTCGAGCCCGAGGAACCCGTGGAGACCATCGAACCCGAGCCCCTCACGGAGGTCGTCCCGGAGGTCGAGATCGACCAGCCGGTGCAGAGCGAGCTGTTCACGGAGGAGAACTCGACGACCCCGGAGGGTGACCCCACGCTCGACAGCGTCACCCCCTTCGACAGCGTCAACCCCAGCGCGATCGTCGGCATCGGCCCTGGAGGCCCTCCGGGGAGCGCTGGCCGCTTCGGGACCGGCGCCGGCGGACCGGGCGGCAAGCCCGGCTCGACGTGCGTGAAGCTCGCGCTCGACTGGCTCGCCCAGCATCAGGACGCGGACGGAAGCTGGGACGCGGATGGCTTCATGAAGCACGACCCTGCTGGCGACCGGACCGACGGACCGGGCTACGGGAGCCACGACATCGGGGTCACGGGGCTCGCGCTGCTGGCGTTCCTCGGGAACGGGCACACCATGACGCGCGGTGTCCACAAGGAGGTCGTCCGGCGCGGCATCCGGTGGCTCACCCGAGAGCAGGATCGCGAGTCAGGCTTGTTCGGGGAGGAGATCGGGCACTCGTTCCTCTACGACCACGCCATCGCGACCCTCGCCATGTGCGAGACGTACTACCTGGATCGGTCGACCATGCTGAAGACCAAGGTCCAGCGCGCGATGAACTACATCAGCCGCGCGCGCAACCCCTACGGCGTGTGGGGCTACGCCGTCCCGCCGGACGGCACCAACGACACGTCCGTCACCGGCTGGATGATCCTCGCCATGAAGTCCGCCGACGACGCGGGCCTGCGGGTGGACCGCGAGGCCTTCACCGCGGCCATCGAGTGGTTCGACGAGATGACCGACCCCGGCACGGGCCGCGTCGGCTACCGGGAGACCGGATCAGCGAGCTCGCGCGTGCCCGGGGTGAACGACCAGTTCCCGGTGGAGAAGGGAGAGGCGCTCACCTCGGTCGCCTTGCTGTGCCGCTTCTTCCTCGGTCAGGACCCGGCCAGCGAACCGGCCATGGGGCAGCACGCGGACCTGATTCTCGGCGCGCTCCCCCGCTGGGACCCCGAGGGCTTCGGCTGCGACATGTACCACTGGTACTACGGCACCTACGCCATGTTCCAGATGGGCGGGGACCACTGGCGCCGGTGGCGGAAGGCCATGGAGCCGGCGGTGATCGACTCCCAGCGGAAAGACGGCGCCGCGAGGGGCTCGTGGGACCCCGTCGGGCCCTGGGGCGAACCGGGCGGCCGCGTCTACTCGACCGCCACCATGACCCTGTGCCTCGAGGCCTACTACCGGTACGACCGCATCCTCGGCGGCAGGTGATCCGGCTCCTCGCGCCGCACGTTCATGGAGGACGTGTCCAGAATTGAGGCGTTTCAGAATCCGTGGGGCAGACCTGCGACGCTGCCCCGCGGACGCTCCTCAAGTCGCTATCGGAGGGCGAGTTGCGTAGGTGCACGGGACCACAACATTTGGGGTGCACCAGCCTGAGGCGGCCCATATACTGGGGCCATGGCGCCGACCGATCCGCTCTTCCCCCAGAAAGACCACAAGATGTTGTGGTGGGGCTACCGAAGAGGGGTTCATGTCCAGCCCCAGCCCGACCGAGCCCAACGGGGGCTCCACGCGACCCGATCTGCCTGGCCAAGGAGCCTCGCAGGTCGCGCGATCCCCCTACCTGGGTTCCGACGGCCCTGCTCGATCCACCCCGCGAGGGTACGGATCCGATCGGGGCCAGCGGGCAGGTCAAGGGGCTCCAGTTAGCCCCGACCTCCCGGCCGGATCGAGCTTCGACGACGCCGCCATCCCGAGGGAACCGGCGTCCGATCTCTCCGGCCCTGCGAACGGCTCCCCTGCGCTGAGCCGACCGCAGAGCGACCTGGCAGGTCACGGTCCAGAGGCGGGTTCCCGAGGGGGACCCCTGCCCTCCGCGCCCCCGCCCCGCCGCCCCGCTGGAGTGCCTTCCCCCCAAGCGCCCGCCGCCTTTCCTGAGACCCTCTCCCCCCAGCTCGAAAGCATGGATCGCACCCACGCCGACGAATCGAACGCCGCCACCGTCGCCCTCCCCGAAGACAACGCCGCCGCCAGCAGCGGAGCCCCGCCGGCCAACGCGGCCTCGGGCACCGAAGCGCCGGGCATGCAGGTCCGCAAGCGCGACGGAAAGCTCGAGCCTGTCGACCTGAACAAGATCGTGCGGGCCGTGAGCCGCTGCGCCGAGGGGCTCGCGGACGTGGACCCCATGCGCATCGCCACCCGGACGATCAGCGGGCTCTACGACGGCGCGACGACGTCGGAGCTGGACCGGCTCTCGATCCAGACGGCGGCGTCCCTGACCGCGGAGGAGCCCGCGTACAGCCGCCTCGCCGCGCGCCTTCTGGGCACCTACATCGACAAGGAGGTGCAGAACCAGGAGATCTACTCCTTCAGCCAGTCGGTCCGCCTCGGCCATGAGCTGGGGATCATCAACGACCGCACCGCCGAGTTCGTCGCCGCCAACGCCCGCAAGCTCAACGACACCATCGAGGTCGAGCGCGGCAACCTCTTCGAGTACTTCGGGCTCCGGACGGTCTACGACCGCTACCTGCTGAAGCACCCGAGCAGCCGGCACGTGCTGGAGACGCCGCAGTACTTCTTCATGCGCGTCGCCTGCGGGCTCGCGAAGTCCCCGAGCGAAGCCCGGGACTTCTACCGGCTCATCTCGTCCCTGCGGTACCTCCCCAGCTCCCCCACCCTCTTCAACTCGGGGACCCTCCACCAGCAGCTCTCGTCGTGCTACCTGCTCGACTCGCCGCAGGACGACCTCGAGTCCATCTACGATCGCTACCAGGACATCGCGCGGCTCTCGAAGTTCGCGGGTGGCATCGGCGTCGCGTACCACCGGGTGCGCTCCCGCGGCTCCCTGATCCGCGGCACCAACGGCGAGAGCAACGGGATCGTCCCGTGGCTCAAGACCCTCGACAGCTCCGTGGCCGCCGTGAACCAGGGTGGCCGCCGCAAGGGCGCCGCGTGCGTGTACCTCGAGACCTGGCACGCGGACATCGAGGAGTTCCTCGAGCTGCGCGACAACACGGGTGACGAGGCGCGCCGGACCCACAACCTGAACCTGGCGAACTGGGTGTCCGACCTCTTCATGCGCCGCGTCGAGGCGGACGAGATGTGGTCCCTCTTCGACCCCAAGCGCCACCCGCTCCTGTGCGACACCCACGGCGAGGAGTTCGAGCGCATCTACCTCGACGCCGAGAAGAAGGGCGAGTTCGAGCGCCAGGTGAAGGCCCGCGACCTCTACTCCCGAATGATGCGCACCCTGGCGCAGACCGGGAACGGCTGGATGACCTTCAAGGACACCAGCAACCGGACCTGCAACCAGGCCAAGGTCGCCGGCAACGTCGTCCACCTCTCCAACCTGTGCACCGAGATCCTCGAGATCACCTCGAAGGACGAGACCGCGGTCTGCAACCTCGGCTCGGTCAACCTCGGCAAGTTCGTCGCGACCGACGACAAGGGAGCGGCGAGCTTCGACTTCAAGGCCCTCGGCGAGGTCGTCGAGACCGCGGTCAAGTACCTCGACCGGGTCATCGACATCAACTTCTACCCCACCGATGAGGCCTCCGCCTCCAACAGCCGCTGGCGACCGGTCGGGCTCGGGTGCATGGGACTGCAGGACGTCCTGTTCAAGATGCGCCTGAACTTCGACTCTCCCGAGGCCCTCGAGCTCACGGCGCGGATCCAGGAGCACGTGTACCTGCACGCCGTCCGGACCTCCGCGAGGCTCGCGGAGGAGATGGGCGCCCACGAGGCGTTCGACGACACCTGGGCCGCGGAGGGCAAGCTCCAGTTCGACCTGTGGGACGTGACGCCGACGCTCACCGAGGAGTGGGCCGAGGTGAAGGCGCAGATCGCCAAGACCGGCCTGCGTAACAGCCTCATCATCGCGATCGCGCCCACCGCGACCATCGCGAGCATCGCTGGCTGCTACGAGTGCATCGAGCCCCAGGTCTCGAACCTCTTCAAGCGTGAGACCCTCTCGGGGGCCTTCCTGCAGATCAACAACTACCTGGTGGCCGACCTGAAGGAGCGCGGCCTCTGGAACGAGTCCATGCGCCAGCAGATCAAGCAGGCCGAGGGCTCCATCCAGGGGATCGACTCGCTCCCGACGGAGCTCCAAGAGCTGTACCGCACCGCGTGGGAGCTCCCCCAGAAGGCCCTCGTCGACCTCGGCGCCGCGCGCGGCCCCTACATCGACCAGAGCCAGTCCCTGAACCTCTTCATGGCCTCTCCCACCATCGGGAAGCTGTCGTCCATGTACCTCTACGCATGGAAGCAGGGCCTGAAGACCACCTACTACCTCCGCTCGCGTCCGGCGACCCGCATCCGGCAGACCCAGTCCAACAGCACCCAGACGGTGTCTGACGCGGACGCCGTGGCCTGCTCGCTCGAGAACCCCGAGTCCTGCGAAGCCTGTCAGTGAGCCCTACGCCGCGGGCGACGCCCGTCGCCCGCGGCTCCGATCCAACCGCATTCTGCAACCGCAACGAAACCGACCATGATCCTCGACCCCGGCTTCGACCTCACCCTCCGGCCGATGAAGTACCCCGTCTTCTTCGAGATGTACCGGGACGCCATCAAGAACACCTGGACCGTCGAGGAGGTGGACTTCTCCACGGACACGGTGGACCTCCAGAAGCGGCTGGACCCGGCGGAGCGGCACCTGGTGAACCGCCTCGTGGCCTTCTTCGCCACCGGTGACTCCATCGTGTCGAACAACCTCGTGCTGAGCCTGTACAAGCACATCAACGCCCCCGAGGCGCGGATGTACCTGTCGCGCCAGCTCTACGAGGAGGCCCTGCACGTGCAGTTCTACCTCACGCTGCTGGACACCTATATCCCGGACCTCAAGGAGCGGGAGGAGGCCTTCGCGGCCATCCAGAACATCCCCTCCATCCAGCGCAAGGCGGAGTTCTGCTTCAAGTACATGGACTCGGTGGACTCTCTGGAGTCCTGCGACACCCGGGAGGACAAGCGGAAGTTCCTGCTGAACCTCATGTGCTTCGCCTGCTGCATCGAGGGGCTGTTCTTCTTCGCAGCGTTCGCCTACGTGTACTTCCTGCGGAGCAAGGGCCTGCTGAACGGCCTCGCGTCGGGGACCAACTGGGTCTTCCGCGACGAGAGCTGCCACATGGCCTTCGCGTTCGAGGTCGTCAACACGGTCCGCAAGGAGGACCCGACGCTCTTCGACGACGAGCTCCAGGCCCAGGTCATCGAGATGCTCAAGGAGGCGGTGGAGTGCGAGATGCAGTTCGCCGAGGACCTCCTCTCCGGCGGCGTCGCCGGCCTCTCCCAGGCGGACATGCGCCAGTACCTCGAGTTCGTCGCCGACCAGCGACTGCAGAACCTGGGGATGCCCACCTACTTCGGGTCCAAGAACCCCTTCAGCTTCATGGACCTGCAGGACGTCCAGGAGCTCTCGAACTTCTTCGAGCGGCGCGTCAGCGCCTACCAAGTCTCCGTCACGGGCGACGTCGCCTTCGACGAGGCCTTCTGATCGCCCCACGGGTCACCCGCACCCCCCCATCACCGCAAGGCGGCCCGGGCTCCACGAGGAGCCCGGGCCGCCTGTTTGTTGCGGAGGTGCGCCGCGCGCGGCGCACCGAGCGTCACTCAGAACTTCGGCTTGTCGATCTGCAGCGCCTCGAGCATCCGCATCACCAGGCGGCAGATGCGGCGGATCTTGTCGTAGTCGATCTTGTCCGGGGTGTCCGTCGCCTTGTGGTAGTCCTCGTGGACGTCGCAGAAGAGGAAGGCCACCGGGATGTCCAGGTTGCGCTCGAAGTTGGCGTGGTCCGAGCGCTCCCAGTAGGAGTCCGCGGAGCGCACCTTCTTGAAGCCCTCCTTCTTCATGTTGGCCTCGGCCACCTTGGTCAGGGCGCTGTAGGCCTCGTGCTTGCTGGTGGGCGTGATCATGAACTCGTCCGGGGCGTTCCGGCCGATCATGTCGATGTTGATGTTGCACAGCGGCTTCAGGCCGCCCGGGAGGTAGGGGTCCTTGGTCCAGGCCTCCGAGCCCAGGAGCCCCTTCTCCTCCGCCGACACCCAGGTCAGCATCACCGAGCGACGCATGGGGCCGTACTCCTTGAGCGCCTCGGCGATCGCGAGCAGCCCGCAGGTCCCCGAGCCGTTGTCGTCGGCGCCGTTGTAGATGTCACCGTTCTCCCGGTAGCCGACGTGGTCGTAGTGCGCCGAGATGATGATCAGCTCGTCCTTGAGCTTGGGGTCCGAGCCGGGCCAGATACCCACGACGTTCTCCAGCTGGGCGTCCTCGAGGCGGCCATAGCCGCAGCTCTCGCTGATCTTGAGTGAGAGCTTGCCGCCGAGCTTGCGGGACTTCGGCATCATCCCGAGCACGTCCTTCGCGGCGGCCTCCGTCAGGTGGAGGACCGGGAAGCCCTCGCGGCTCGAGGCGTTCCGTGAGAGGCGCGGCGACTTGATGTTGGCCAGGCTGCGCCCGAAGGTCTCCGCCACGGTCTTCTTCATCTTCCGCTCGTCCGGGAGGACGATGACGCCCAGGGCGCCGCCCTCCTCCAGGGCCCGACGGCGCTTGATGGAGAGGCCCCGGGAGTTGGTCCCGACCACCCACTTCCCGCGCGCCTTGAGCTTGTCGAGGGCCTTCGAGTTCAGGTCATCCGCCCAGATGGCGTCGCCGCTGACCTCGCGCATCCCGAGCGCGGACTGGGGCAGGAAGTAGCCCTCGCCCATGACGAGGTTCAGCTGCGCGCCATCCTTGCCCTCGATGGAGAGGGAGGTGCGCGCCATGTCCATACCGCTCTGTGGGTAGGTCCAGTTGTAGAGGTAGGACTCGTCCTGGGCGCCGGGCTCGAAGCCGAGGCGCATGAGCCTGGCCCGGATGTACCTCGCGGCGATCTTGAGCTGGGGGGAGGGGGAATCCCTACCCTTCATCGCGTCGGACGCGATGAAGTAGAGGTCCGAGCGGATCTCATCCGCCGTGATGGTGTCGAGCGCGCGGTCGAGATCGCTCTCGTCACCCGTGGCCGCGGGGAGCGCCAGGGAGGCGCCGAGGATCAGTGCAGATGCAATCAACTTCATGGGAGGGTCCCTCCGGGACGCGAGGATCGTAGCCGCACGACCTCCCCAGTGCTGTTCACCTTCCGTAGTGAGCGGTCAGCGCATGGAGCACCAGGGCTCGAGGTCGGACCCGATCGGGCTCCCCGGAGGCGCCTCCTGGGCCCGGGTCGCCGGCGACGTGGCCGGCCCGGAGACCGACCGCTTGAGGGTCTGCCGGACCTCGACCTGCAGGTCCTGCAGCCCCGTCCGCTTCGCGACGAGCGGGTCGGAGGCGAACTCGGTCAGGGCCGGCCGGAGGGCGGCGCGGACCTCCCTGGGTGTCGCCGACGCCAGGTAGGTGGCCAACGCCTCCTCGGCGATCACCGCCAGGACCAGCTCTCGCAGCGCGCGCTCCTCGTGGGGCACCTGCGCCGCGGAGACCGCGGACGCGCGCGCGAAGCCGAAGATCGAGGTCACCACGGCGCGGGCGTCCACGGGCGCCTTGTCGGCCGCGGCGGTCTCCGCGGACTGAAGCTCGAGCCGCATCAGCCGCTGCGGATCGAGGAGGCCAGACGCCGTCATACGCGCGGCCACATCGGCGGCGCCGAGCCAGTCGAACGACACGCCGGCGTCCCGCGCGAACACCTCCCTCGAGCTCCCGTACCCCGGCGGCCGGGGATAGAGCAGTCGCCGCAACGGGGCCGGGATGGAGAGAGCCTCGGGGCTCAGGGTGGTCATGAGCGCCGCCAGCGCGCGCTGCTGATCGGCCGCTGGCACAGGCCGCATGGGCCGGGGTCGCCCACCGTTGACCTCGTGCTCGTAGAGCACCCCGCCGATCATCTTCACCGCGGCGTCCACCTGGTAGCGGTGGTGCAGGTAGAGCGGGACGAAGACCTCCTCGAGCTCGGCGATCGGGCGGCCGTAGGCGAGGTTCCCTGCCCCGAACCGGCGCAGGGCCACCTGGCGGACCTCGAGGGCGTCGAGCAGCGCCTGGACCGGGTCCTCCCCGTCATCCCAGAGGTTCGCGTAGGGCTGCGCCGCTCCCGCCGGCCGCGCGTCCTGGTCGGTGAGGTAGCGCAGGCCGCGGTCCGCCGCTCGACGGTGCATGCGCTCCAGGAAGTCCGCCTGGCCCTCCCCCTCGGGCACGGCCGCGTAGAGCGCGCGGATGGCGTGGGCGTCCCACGCCCCCACGCCCACGCCGTAGGCGTCCGACACGTCCAGCCCTCCGCGACCGTTCGAGCGGATACGCGGGGCCGGGTAGTCCATCACGGAGGCTCGCTCGGAGGCGCTCGCGGCGAAGTTGTGGGCCAGCCCGAGGGTGTGCCCCACCTCATGGGCGGCGAGCTGGCGGATCCGGGCGAGGGCCAGCTGCACGGGATCATCGAAGGACCCGCTCCCCGTCTTCTCCGCGCCGAGCATCCCCTCGAACAGCAGCCGGTCCTGCCGGACTCGGAGCGAGCCGAGGCTGACGTGCCCCTTGATGATCTCGCCGGTCCGCGGGTCGCTGATCGCGTTGCCGTAGCTCCAGCCCCGCGTTGAACGGTGCACCCACTGGATCACGTTGTAGCGGAGGTCGAGTGGGTCGAGGTCCTCAGGCGCCACCTCGACGCGGAAGGCCCCGGGGTAGCCCGCCTCCGCGAAGGCCTCGGCCCACCACGAGGCCCCCTCCACCAGCGCCGACCGCACCGGCTCGGGCGCCGCGGCGTCGACGTAGTAGACGATGGGCTCCACCTCCCCCGTCGTCGGGTCGGGGGTCAGGCGGTGCCGCACCGCCAGCCGCTGGGTGATCGGGACGTCGAGCGGGACGCCGTAGTCGAGGTAGCGGATGGAGAACGCGCCCATGCGTGGATCGAAGCGGCGCGGCTCGTAGCCCTCGTCCGGGAGCCGCAGGAGCCCCTGACGCTGGACGAAGGTCAGCGCCCCGCCGTCGGGCGCGCTGCTCCGTGCCAGCGGGCCGGGCTTGTCCGAGGTGAAGGTGAGCACCGCGGCGAACTCCACGTTGTCCGGGAACGCCCGGCACCGCCCGGCGTCGAGCGCGGAGCGATCGGGATCCAGCTTGAAGCTCCCCTGCCCGCGGCTCGCGAGCGTGCTCTGAATCCCGTGGGCGTCGCGGACGAGGAAGGAGGTGAGGTCCACGAGCACCCGACCATCCCTAGCGCGGTCCACCGGGGCTCCCCCCCACAGGACAGAGCTCGCGAAGGACTGACGCGCCGCCTCCTGCTCGAGGCTCCCACCCGAGGAGGCCCGGTAGGCCGTGTTGAGCTGCTCCAGCAGGACCTTGCCGCCGACGCTCCGGAACCGGACGAGGCGCGCGCCGCCCATCTGGCCCCGATCGAGTCCGACGTCGTTGGCCCCGAGCCCCGTCTCGATCCCCTCCACGTGCAGCAGACGCAGGTGCTCTCCGTCGGCGTCCGCCGCCGGGAGCCAGACCAGCGCGGCGCCCTTCTCCGCGTCCAGCCGGAGATCGAGCAGCGGGGCCTCCCCCCGGGTTGCGTTCGTGGGCGCGGCGGTGAAGGCTCCGGACGGCTGCCCCTCGTTCGAGGCGCATGCGACGATCAGTCCCAGGCCGAGTGCTTGGATCACGTTCCTCATGCGGCGAGGGTACGAATCCGGGCCCGGTTGGCACCTTTCCGAGTGAGGAATGAGGGCGGGGCTCGGCTCTCGGCATACCCTCCTCGCATGACCGGCCCCTCTCACATTGACGGCAGCCTCAAGGGGCTGTTCTCCGCCCCCCAGCGGGACTCCTCGGCCGAGGAGGTCCCCTCCGGCCTCGAGCCCCTCCTGGAGGAGAATCTCTGCACGCTCGTGGGCGACCCCACCGGCGAGCAGCTGATCGAGCGCATCCTCTACGCCGATAGCGGCAAGCACGTGATCATCGGTGGCCCGAACCCGCCGCTGTATCGGTTCCGGGGTCGCCTGCGAGAGTTCCGGGTCCACAAGAAGGAGCTCGAGCAGTCCGTGGCCGAGGTGCAGGACGGCGAGACCGTCTTCCTGTTCGGCATCAGCCTGGGGGAGCAGGCGGCCCACATCCTCCGGACGCGCCCCAACTGCAAGGTCATCGCCTGGGATCGGGACCCCTGGCTCATGCGACTGGCCCTCACCGGGCAGGACTACAAGTACTCCCTGGGGACCGGCCGGCTGACCCTCTGCCTGGGCGCCGACCTGATCCAGCACCTCCCGTCCATGCCCGATTACCGCCTCGTCATGCACCCGGTGCTCCGGGAGTTCTACGAGGACGAGCTGCTCCTGACCCAGGAGGCGGCCCGCGGCGAGTACGACGCGGCGGAGCGTCGCTGGGTCGGGCTCGGCATGGGGGGCGTGGTCTACAACGAGCTCAGCGCCGCGGTCCGGGCCGAGGGCTACTCGGTCTTCCCCCTCGAGGTCCGTCGCTGGGACCCCCGCGAGACCCGCATCGCCCTGAAGGCCCTCCGGCCCGAGCGGGTGGTCACCATCAACTACGACTCCGAGGTGGCCTCGGTGTGCCACGAGCTCGAGATCCCCCTCGTGGCCTGGGAGGTCGACCCCAAGACCGACCGGCCGCCGGTGCCCCCCGCCGGGGGCGAAGACTTCCGCGTCTTCACCCTGCACCCCAAGGACGTGAGCCAGCTCGAGGACGCCGGCTTCTCCTCCGTGGGCTACCTCCCCATCGGGGTGGACACCGACAGGCGCTACCCCATCGAGCTCAACGAGGAGGAGCGCAGCCGCTTCGCCGCCCGCGTCTGCTTCGTGGGTTCGAGCCTCATCGACCGCGCCCGGCGCTTCAAGCGACTCTTCCTGCAGCTCCACGCCTCGTTCAACTGCTCCGCCGAGGAGAGCTTCGACGAGACCTCCGAGCGCCTCGAGCGGGTCCTGGCGGCGGAGCGCGCCAACTACGGCGTGTACGACTCCGACAAGCTCCTCGAGGAGCACTTCGGGGAGTTCCTCGAGGCCGCGCACCGCAACGGCACGCCCGACGATCCCAAGAAGTGGGTCGCCGAGATCGTCGCCTCCCAGAAGCGCATCGCCTACGTCTCCGCCCTGAGCGACTTCGGCATCCACGTCTGGGGCGACGAGCGCTGGACCGAGGTGTCCTCCGCCGTCCCCGGCGTGCACTACCGCGGACTCGCGGAGCAGGGCCACGAGCTGACCTGCGTCTACAGCAGCGCCGAGATCCACGTGGACGTGAACCGGATCTACCAGCCGGAGGCCATCCCCATGCGCGTCATCAACGTGATGGCGTGCGGTGGCTTCCTCATCGCGGAGCACTCCGAGTCCATCGAGGAACTGTTCGAAGTGGGCAAGGAGATCGAGACCTACCGCACCATCGAGGAGCTCGAGGCCAAGGTCGCTCACTACCTCGAGCACCCCGGAGAGGCGCGTGAGATCGCCCAGCGGGGGCTCGAGGCTGTGCGCCAACGCCACACCATGCGGATCCGCGCGGCGAGCCTGCTCGCCTGATGGCGTCTGTGTCCGAGAAGATTCTTCGAGAGCACGGGTTGTAGCGGGAGCGCAGCGCTCTACTCTCCCCGCCTCGCCATGAACGCCTACCTCAACAGCGCGCCCGTCCATCATCACCACGACCCCTCCCGGGTCGGGTGCTGAGTGCGCGTGTGACATAGACGTTCCACCGCTCAACGCCGGCCCACGGGCCGGCGTCTTTCGTTGATGGCGGTCCCGTGGGTCGGCTTCCCCTCACCAGGAAGCCACCGTGTCCCTCGAACTCGAACCCCTCTCCCGACCCGGCGCCGCGCGCGAGGTCTCCCCCACGCTCGCGCCTCTCCGGCTCGCGCTCCCCAAGGGCCGTCAGCAAGACCAGGTCATCAGCCTGCTGGCCGACGCAGGCGTGTCGGTCGCCATGGGCGGTCGCGCCTATCGCCCCACCGTCTCGCTGCCCGCGGTCGAGACCAAGCTCCTCAAGCCGCAGAACGTCGTGGAGATGCTGGGCGTGGGCGCCCGCGACGTGGGCTTCGCGGGGGCGGACTGGGCCCAGGAGAAGGCCGCGCCCGTGGTCGAACTGCTGGATACCGGCCTCAACCCGGTGCGGATCGTGGCGGCGGCGCCGCGGGAGCTGCTGGACGAGCAGGGCCAGCTGCCGCGCCGCCCCCTGGTGATCGCCACCGAGTACAGGAGCCTGACCGAAGCGTGGATCCAGCGGACCGGCCTCGACGCCCGGGTGCTCTCCACCTGCGGCGCCACCGAGGTCTTCCCCCCCGAGGACGCCGACCTGATCGTGGACAACACCTCCACGGGCTCGACCCTGAAGGCGAACGGGCTGGAGGTGATCGCCGAGCTGGCCCGGTCCTCGACACGGCTCTACGCCAGCGAGGAGGCGGCCGCCGACCCGCGCCGACGCGCCAGGCTCGACGAGCTGACGCTCCTGCTCCGCTCCGTCCTCGAGGCTCGCAAGCGCATGATGCTCGAGCTGAACGTCGCCGCGTCGAACCTCGACCGGGTGCTCGACGTGCTCCCGAGCATGCGCCAGCCCACCATCGCCGCCCTGCGGGGCGACGCGGGCTTCGCCGTGCGAGCGGCGGTCCCCCGATCGGTGATCGCCGACCTCGTCCCGCGCCTCAAGCAGCTCGGCGGCAGCGACATCGTCCTCTCCGGCGTCAGCCAGCTGGTGCCGTGATGGGCTCGTCCACCATCACCGCTGCGGGGCCCCGGCCCAACCCCGGGGTCCGCGTCGCCTACCGGAGCGCCCGCCCCCTGGCCCCCTGCGACCTCTGGCTCGCCGGGAACGAGGGGCGGCCCCCGGCCACGCTGGACGCCCTGGTTCCTGCGAAGGAGTTCGGCAGGTACCCGTCCTCTTCCGCACTCGAATCCCGCGTGGCGGAGCGCTTCGCGGTCGACCCCGCCCGAGCGCTGGTCACGGCAGGCGCGGACGACGGCCTCCTGCGCCTCGCCCTCGCCTTCCTCGCCCCTGGCCGGGAGCTCGTTCTGCCCACCCCCACCTTCGAGATGATCCCGCGCTACGCGGCCCTCGCCGGCGGTGACGTGGTGGAGGTCCCGTGGGAGGACGGCGCTGCCTACCCGGTGGACGCAGTCCTCGCCGCGATCACG
>CAZEFP010000010.1:0-20987 GCA_964511565.1 uncultured Planctomycetaceae bacterium | reverse complement strand
GGCGATACCAGCGGCCCGCCCCATCACCTCCATCAGCGCGTTCTCGTTGAGGTCCCCCGCCTCCAGGAGCGTCTCGATGGGCTCGCCATCGCCGCTACAGGCTCGCGACCAGTCGTTCTCGGAGACGAGCCCCTCGCCGATGAGGAGCGCCTTGACCTTGGATGAGACGGTGACCATGTCAGGCGGCTTGGAGGGCGCTTTGGAGTTCCTTGGGGTCCGAGAGCAGGCGCTCGGCATCCGCGAGTCGGCAGGCGCCAGAGCGGACCAGGTTGGCGAGGCACTGGGACATGGTCTGCATGCCGTGCTGGGCGCCCGTCTGGATGTGCGAGTAGATCTGGTGCGCCTTGTCGTCACGGATGAGCGCGCGGACCGCGGGCGTCGCGATCATGATCTCGGCGGCGAGGGCGCGTCCCTCCCCCCTCGAGGTGGGTACGAGGGCCTGGCTGAAGACGGCCTCAAGCGTGAAGGAGAGCATGGTCCGGACCTGCTCCTGCTGATGGGCGGGGAACACGTCGATGATTCGGTTCATGGTCTGGACCGCGTCAGACGTATGCAGCGTCCCGAACGTCAGGTGGCCCGTCTCGGCCAGGGTCAGCGCGGCCTCGATCGTCTCGTGGTCGCGGAGCTCGCCCACGAGCACCACGTCGGGATCCTGCCGGAGGACGCTCTTGAGCGCGTTGGAGAAGCCGTGGGTGTCATCCCCGACCTCGCGCTGGGTCACCATGCAGCGCTTGTGCCTGTGAGTGAACTCGACGGGATCCTCGATGGTGACGATGTGGTCACTGCGGGACTCGTTGATGTAGTCGATCATCGCTGCGAGCGACGTGGACTTGCCGGACCCGGTGACCCCCGTGAACAGGACGAGTCCCGAGGAGAGGTTGCAGAGTCGTTGGCAGAGCTCCACAGGCATCCCCAGCTGCTCGAAGGTGGGCGTACCCTCAGGGATAGCCCTCAGCACGCAGGCGACAGCGCCCCTCTGGTGGAACGTGTTCACCCGGAAGCGGCCCAGCCCCTCGATCCCGATCGAGCAGTCGAGCTCCAATTCTCGGTCGAGGCGGGCGATCTGCTCCGAGTTGAGGAGGCTGGTCGAGAGCCTCCTCGTCGTCTCCGCGTCCAAAGGCGGGTGATCGACCGAGACGAGGGCTCCGTTGATTCGGAGTCTGGGGGGGCTCCCGACCGAAACGTGCAGGTCGGAGCCGCCCTGGCGCATCAGGAGCGCCAGGAGTTCTTCCATTGAGATCATGGGATACCGCCCCGCTGGCAAGCGGGCTCGAGTCTCCCATCGACGCACCGCGCCCAAATGCTTGAACGAAATGGACTGAGGGCGTTCGGTCCACAGCCTCCCCCCTCGCACCGCCCCCCCCACTCGCCCCGGAGGCCCACAGTCTCAATCCAAGACAGGACGGCTGGCCCGGGGCAGCTCCCCGGACCAGCCGTCCGTCCTGGTCCCCCGCGCTCTCGCGCGGGCGGCGATCCCTAGCGGCGGTCCTTGACGACGATCTCGACGCGGCGGTTCTTGCCCTTCTGGGCCCCCTTGTTCGGGGCGACAGGGGCGTACTCGCCGTAGCCAGCCACCACGAAGCGGCTGTCCGGGATCCGCGCGTCGGCGACCAGGAACTGGAGCACCGCCATGGCACGCTGGATCGACAGGTCCCGGTTCGACTTGAACTTGGACTTCCGGATCGGGTCGCTGTCGGTGTGCCCCTCGATGTGGAACGTGGCGTCCTCGGGGAAGTCGGACTTGAGGCGCGCCGCGACGGCAGCCAGAGCCCGGCTGCCCTCCTTGGAGATGGTCGCCTTGCCCGAACCGAAGGTGATCTCCGTGGGGACCGAGATCACCGTCTCGCCTGCCCTGCGGCTGACGGTGATGCCCTGGTTCTCGAGCTCAGGGAAGGGCACGAGCGCGGGCTCACCGACGAACGAGGCCGGCTGGGTGGACGGCATGGCGGAGCGCGCCTTGGCGAGCTGGTTGCGAAGGTCCTCAGCCTCGTAGGTCATCAGGGTGACCCGCTCCTGGAGCTCGACCTTGTCCGAGCGCAGCACGGCGATCTCACGATCGCGCTCCTCGACGGAGAGGCGCATCTGGGTCTCGGTGACGCAGGAGGTGAGTGTCGGCGCCGCGAGCAAGGTGAGTGCAAGCGCGATGCGGCGGCGGATCGGCGCGCTGGTCATGGGCTGGTCAGACGTGTTCATGGTGTCCCCTCAGTCGGATTCGAATGCCCTGCCGAGGCCCTGGGTGAGATCCCTATCCCAGCCCGAAGGGCAGCAGGTCGAGCACATCCTTCCAATCGAGGAGCACGATTCCAATACCCAGGGCCAAGTACGGGCCAAAGGGCAGATATCGACCCAGGACCCGGGCCGTGCGGAGGGCCTGGGAGGACCCGCGGCTGGAGAGCGGGCGCCGACGCTGGCGGGCCCGGACGACCAGGTACCAGCGGAGGATGTTGAGGATCCCGACCAGTGACCCGGTGAAGACCGCGACCTGGAGGGCGAAGAACGTGCCCTCGACCCCGATCAGCCCTCCCCCGGCGGCCATCAGCTTGACATCTCCGAAGCCCATGGCGTCCGCGCCGGATGCTCGCTTCCCGATCCAGCCGAGGCCGTACAGGACCCCCCCACCGGCCGCCATGCCCGCGAGGCACTCCGCCAGGGAGGCCACGCCGTCGACCGCCCCGTCCTCGGCGAGCGCGCCGGCAACGAGGCCCGACGCGTGCAGCGCCGGCAGGAGGAAGGACACCACGGGCGCCGCCCACATGCCGCCGATGGAGACCTGGTCAGGGATCTCGTAGCGTTCGAAGTCCACGAAGGTCGCGACGATCAGAGCGGCGAGCACGACGGAATCGAGCAGGAGGAAGCCCCATCCGTCCGGGGCGGCGGCACGCCACGCCACATGGAACGCGCCGGCGCCGATCAGCTCGACCAGCGGATACCGCCAGTGGATGGGCGCCGCACAGCCCAAGCATCGGCCGCGCTGGATCAGCCAGGAGACGACCGGCAAGTTCTCCTGCCACCCGAGCTGCCGGTCGCACTTGGGGCAGTGGGACCTCGACGGGCTCCAGACCGAGGCCCCCTCGACGGGGAAGCGATGAATGCAGACATTGAGGAAGGAGCCGACGAAGAGCCCCATCACCGTCCAGAACACTCCGAAGCCCACGCTCTCGAGCGGGGGGAAGGGTTGAATCACGCCGGGCCAGCTCATCGTTCGGGACTCCAGGCCAGGTCAACGCGATCCACGAAGGGAGGATCCCAGCTTCCGCGGTGAGGGTAGACGATCAGCTCGATCCGCATCCGGACGGGGGCGCCCGCGCCCGAGCTGGGATCGAGCACGAGCCCGGGCTCGTCGAAGCGCGCCGCCCGCGCGAGCCCCTCCTCCCCGCCCTGGAGGATGTCCGCCCGGAGGAATTGCACGCGGTAGTCACCGCGAGTTCCACGGTCTCCGAGGACCTCCGCCTCCTGCCAGAAGCGAGGCCGCTGCCCCTTGGGAACAGGCGAGGACAGGGCGACGAAGGTCAGAGGGCGAGCCAGCGGATTGTGCAGGGGCTCGTCGATGATCAGAGGAGGCACCACGTTGGGGCTCGCGTTGGGGTTGCGCTGATGAGGCAGCTCGAAGCCCCCGCCTTCCCCGAGGAGCCAGAGCTGGCCTTCCGAGGCCTTCGGTCTCCCGGCGCCTCGGATCCGGCCGCCAGCGACCAGGAGCAGCGGGGTGTCCACGTCGATGTCTCCGCTCACCACGAGGTCCCCCCCCGCGATGATCACCGTCCAGGGATGGTCAAGGGCCGCAGCCCGCTGGAGCCAGGTGGAGAGGGACTCGGCCTCGCCCTCGGGCAAGATCAGTCTCGAGGAGTCCCACATCGCGGGCGCCGGGTCGACCGCAGCTCGCCGCTTCAGGCTCCCCTCGAGGTTGATCCGTCCCTGGGCCCTGAGCACCACCAATCCCTCCGCCGTCAGCTCGGAGGTCGTCCCCTTCGGGATCGAAAGGCCGGTCGCCTGGGTGTCCTTGCTGGCCTCGGTCTCGCTCAGCACGATCTCGCCCGATCGGCCGTCCCCTGCCGCGGCCGGGAAGCGGATGTCCACCCTGCCGTTCCCGACCCATCGCGCCGTCCCGTCACTCCCACGATCGAGCACCGGGACGAAGTCGAGGTCATCGGCGAAGTCGAACGTGTAGCTGTCGGCTCCCTCCGGGGAGCGGAAGTCCTCCCGCGCGACGGTGAACCTGATCGGCCGCTCGGGCCGGCCGACCGCGGTCCCCGAGAAGTCACGGATCCCGCCGCCCGAGCCAGGCTTCAAGTGCAGCTCGAAGAGCACCGGGCCACGGCCGTTGGCGACCGGGAACGGGCTTCGGGGGTAGAAACGGAGGCGCGCCCCGGACTCGCCGCTTCTGTCGCGAACGAGTCCGCTCTCCCCCTCGTTCGTCACGAGCTCGATCCGGGCGACCCCGATCGAGGCGAAGAGCGGGGCCGCGGAGGGATCCCCGACGGATGAGCGCTCGAGGGGGCCGAGCCCGTTCGGACTGGGCAGGGCACGGCCCTCCGCACCCAGGGCCAGGCGAAACTCATAGTCCGAGGAACGGATGGTCCTCGGGTCCACGGGCTCATCGCAGGTGAGCACGAGCGCCTCGTCCCAGGGGAGGGGCAGGGTGTCCGCTGACCCTGGGTCCCCGGCGGCGACCCACATGACCTCCGCTCGACCTGGCGAGGCGTCCCTCAGCACGGCCGCACTCGCGTCCCCCGGACTCGCCCCACCCTCCACCGACACCACCTGGTAGTCCAGCGACAGCGACCGCTCCAACGAGGCTCCTCCCACCGACCGGATCGCGCCCAGGAAGGGGAAGCCCATCAGGGTGATCGTGTAGGTCTGACCCGGGCTGAAGCCGCCGTCCGAGAGCGCCGAGTTCCGCACGCCAGCCGGACGGAAGAGGACGAGGCGCCCATCCACCTGCCAGTCCCCCTGGGCCTCGAGCCCCGTACGCGGATTCACGAGGCGCACCGACTCGCGGGTCACCGAGGTCGGGTCCACCGGTTCGCTGAACGTCAGCCGGATCGCGTCGTTCAGGAGGAGCGGTCGTCCTCCGGGGGCGGGGAAGGCCGCCTCCAGCCCGAGCTGGCCACCCGCCGGATCCGCAGGGCTGCAGCCCCCGAGCGCGGGGAAGAGCAAGAGAGCGATCCATCCGAGTCCTCGCCGCTGACCGGGGCGCGCACCCACCCACCCCAGCGGCCGCAGCGGGGACAGGATTCGGCGCTGCCGCAGGGAGCGGCGGGTGCTCTGGTCGGGGCCCATGATTGGATGAAACGGATGAGGCCCGCTGATCGCAAGCGCGATCAGCGGGCCTCGATGCACTAAGTGCCAGAGCGCCGGATCAGAACTTGTACTGGATCCGGAGGTAGTCGAGCCCCGGCCGCGGGCCGGCGAGGTCGACGCCCGTGTTGTCCACGTCCAGGTTGAACACCGCCTTGAACCGGATGAAGCCCCAGTCCGCAGCGTTCAGCGCCGAGATGTCCGTCGCGAAGGCAGCGAGGTCGCCGTTGCTGAACGAGTCGCTCGGAAGCGCGCTGGGCTCGCCGGTCAGCGGGTTCTCGATCGTCGCGTCGAAGGACAGTTCCACCGAGGTGTTGAGCGGGAAGGCGTCCTCCACGCCACCAGTGCGGAGGCGGAAGAAGAACGGGACCACCTCGACCTCGACCGTGCCGTTGCCGACGCCGAGGGCCACGAGCGTGTCCTCCAGCTCGGTGCCTCGGGGATCGACCACGAGCGACAGGGCGTCCGTGACGCTGTCGTAGTCGCCGGACTGGACGATGAACTCCGAGAACGCGGGGCCGGCGCCGTCGCGGATCCTGACCGCGAATTCGCGCGTCAGGGCCGGGTTCAGCTTGTAGATGTCGTCGAAGCCGGCACCCGGGAACGAGAACGTCGCCGTCGCGCCGTCGACCGCAGGCAGAGCGCCTCCGGCAGGAATCGGCGTGAAGTTGAAGATCGCCGGGAGCTCCTCGGCCACGGTGCCCACGCGCCCGACCGAGCCGTCGAGGGGATCCGTACCGTCGAAGAGCAGCTCAACCTGCTCCGACGCTCCACCCGGGTTCAGGCGGGCGAGCCCCAGCGGGATCCAGACCGAGAAGGCCTCGGACCGAGCGCTGAAGAACGGAATGAGCACGTCCGCGGGCTGCGTCGGGCTCGTCCAACCGATGGGCGGGGGCGCCATGGAGCGGGTCGGGTCGAGGTTGACGCCGTACACGCCCGCGGCGTTGGGGAACTGCAGCTGGGTCGCCGGGTCGGAGACGTGCAGCTGAATGATGCCCGGGCCGCCGTCGCCGCCGCCGCCGATCACGGTGCCCTCGGGGGGCTGAATCGTGGCGCACGCGTCGATCGCGTTGCACTGCAGCCAGATGTTCTGGTTCTGCGGCGGGATCGTCACGTTGCCTTCGAAGTGAGCGATCGGGATGGCGTCCGAGCGCCACTGGGTCGCGCCGTTCTCGTTGGCACCGCAGCGGCTGTCCTTGCCGCAGCCACCCTGACCGCCAAGGGCGCGGAGCGGGCGGGTCTGGTGGACCGGCACGTTGCCGTCGTCGGAGTAGAAGGCGCCGACCGAGGTCGCCGTCGCTTCCGACTCGATGACGATCGCGCCAGCGCTCGAGAGCACGATGTGCCCGCCGGAGCCACCGCCGGAACCGCCGCCGATCCGGTCGAAGAAGATGGTGTTCTCACCGCCTCCGCCGTCGCCGCCGTTGGCGGAGAGCTCGCCGTCACCGAGAAGCTCGATGTTGCCGATGGCCAGCACGAGGAGGCCGCCTGCGCCGCCGCCGCCGCCGGAGCCCTTCTCATCACCCGTGGGGTTGAAGGGGCTCTGGGGGAAGGTGGCCGTCCGGGAGGCGTCACCGCCGCCGCCGCCGCCGGAGCCGGCGATCACACCGGTGAGCTCCCCGAGGATCTGCTCGCCGCTGGAGGTCAGCAGCGTGCCGAGGAAGTCGTTGTCGTCCCGCTCGTCCGTGAAGGGCGAGGGGGCGAGCGTGCCGCCCTCGGCCGGACCGGAGCCGGAGACCGCGCCGGTCGAGTCGGGGCAACCCGTGAAGCCCGGCTCCGCGTCCATCCCGACGAGGGTCTGGCAGCGGATCAGGCCGGTGGGCGAGCCGGTGGTGACGTTGTACCGGATGTCCTTGCCGGTCACGCCGCCGCCGCCGCCCGCGCCGCGGCGGTTCTCGATGGAGCACGTTCCGGGAGGCGCGTAGGTGGTCTCACCACCCCCACCACCGAGGCCCGGAATGCCGAAGGCACCCTCGCCAGCTCCGCCCCTGGGCGTCGACTGGGAGGTCAGGAACGAGGCGGCGCCGCCAGCGCCACCGCCGGCCTGGCCTTCTGCTCCTTCCTCGGGCTGGTTCGTCGTGTTCAGCGTACCCACCCCGGCGTTGTCTCCGCCGTCCAGCGAGACCTCACCACGGATGGTGACGGTGCCGGTGGCGAGGATGGTGCAGGTGTTCGGGCCCTGGATGACCAGGCGTCCGCCGGCCTCGACCACGAGGTCGTTGACGTCGACGACCCCGTTGAACACCGGCTGGGTGAAGAAGGGCTCGCCGTTGGGTCCACCAACGATCTGGTCGCCCGAGGTGTTGAGGAAGATCGTCTCGCCCGTACGGATGTACCAGTCGAAGTCGCCGCCGGGACCGCCGGTGCCGTCGAAGTCGAACGACGCGGCGAGGACGCCCTCGTTCGAGGCCGTGGACCAGTTGGCCCTCGGGAGAGCCGAGGCGATCGCGGTGTCCTCGAGCGAACCGGCGCTGGTGCCGCTCAGGGTGAAGGTCTCGAGGATCTCGTCGCTCCCGTCATCCTCGGTGCCCGGAGGCCCTCCGGGGTTGGCGAGCGTGGAGTTCATCCGCGCGAAGCTCGTCTGGGTCGCCTGGACGCTGTCCCCGGTCAGATCCTGGAACCCCTCTCGCACGATCACCCGGAGGAAAGCCCCCTGGGGGACGACGCCGCCAGGCGTCACGCGAAGCGACGAGCCGCTCTGGGTGCAGTTGTCGATGAGAGCCACGGAAGAGGGAACGCGCGACCAGTTCACCTCGTTGTAGCTGTACTGCATCTCGATCAGCTGCGAGTTCACGTTGCTCGATCCCGCGAACACCGGCTGGTTGAACCGGAGGACGACCGAGAACTGCTGGGTGACGTCGCTGTAGAGGTTCAGCGGGACCTCTCCGCTGATCCCCCCGAGCTGGGTCAGCGGATCGAACTGGAAGTACTCCTCCGTTCCGTCCCCGAATTCGACCGCGGAAGCCGAGAGGGAGTCCAGCGGCTCGCCGTTCAGGCCACGGACGCGCACCTGCGGCGGGCCGGCGACCACGTCGACGAACAGCACGAGCGGGTCCGTGGACTCGGGCGTGGTGAAGGAGATGTTCAGCCCCGTACCGAGGGTGGCCCCCGAGGTGCTGAGAACCGTCACACCCGCCGGGTCGGAGATCACGCGCAGGCTGTATTCCAGCCCCTGCTTGAGTCCGCCGTTGGAGTTGTCGTTGTTCGTGGGGCAGACGGGCTGGAACCGGACCGTCCGAGGTCCGGCCGCGGTGAACGCGCCGATCGCCGGGCCGCCCTGGGAGTCGATGATCTGGATCGTGCTCAGGGATACGGTCGAGAAGTCGACGTCCTGGTTGAACTCGACATCGATCGCCCGGTTGAGCTGCCAGATGGACCCGTTCAGCACGTTGGAGCTGACGACCGCGAAGTCCGACCCGGGGTTGGTGCCTGCGCCACCTCCGGAGTCGCTGCCGCTGCCGCTACAAGCGACGAGGGTGAGGGCCCCGAAAGAGGCAGCTAGAAGGGCCTGAAGGCGTCGTTGCAGTCGCGGCATGGTGGAGATGTTCGCTTGGGGGGTGTTGAACATTCGGAAGGGTGCAGTCGCGTGTGGCGGCGAGGAGAGCGCCGCGATTGGACGTCGAGTTGGGTGCTTGGCGCTCGGCGCGGTGCGCACGAGCAAGGGTGTGATCTTGTAGGGAGGCCTATTCCTGAGCCCAGGTCATGGCGAACGCGGAGAGCTCAGGGGTCTGGGCCGTCACCGGGTTCCCGATGAAGGTCAATCGGACCTGATAGAAGCGGGCGTCGTCGATCTCGCTCACGCTGCTCTTCCAGTCATCCGAGGCCCCCAGGAAGCTGATCCCCGGGTTCATGGCGTTGGTGTCGTGGTTGATCGACCCGCCGATCGCAGCGGTGTCCACCTCGTTGTAGTAGTCGCCGTAGAGGTCGAGGGAGAACGCGTCCTCGGTGTAGTCGATGACCCCGTTTCCAAGGCCGCCATCATCCGCGTCGTTGTCGACGCGGTAGAGGCCGCTGTTGTCGTAGGTGAAGGACTGAGCGCCGCGGAAGTTCGCGACGATCTCGGTCCCCGGCGGCTGGGCGTCCGGGCTCGGCTCGAGGGTCGGCGGGTTGTAGACCCGCGTGGAGAAGTTGGCCTCCGAGGGGATGACCGACTCGTACCAGAGGGAGTGCACCTGGCTGACCCGCGTGATGTAGTCGAGGCCGCCGAGGTGGACCGAGTTGTCACGACCGAAGGTCGGAGCACCGGGGTTGGGGAGCGAGCCGGGGTTGAAGCCTCCGTTGGCGATGCTCTGGCTGTCCGGGTTGACGAAGACCGTCGTGCCGGACTGGTTCACTCCGCCGGTGCTGAAGGCCCGGAAGTAGGGACGCGAGGACGAGTTGACGGCGAGCGCGAGGACCCAGGCGTTCAGGCCGATGGCCTCGGGATCGGGGTACGTGCGGAACTCCATCAGGAGCGGCAGGCCCACGGTCTGCACCTGGCCCGGCCGGTAGAAGGGCACGAGCGGCGAATCGATGCCGAGGGCGAGCAGGTAGGCCTGAGGCTCCACGCCGCCGTTCGAGATCCCCGCCCGGTCGCGGATCGTCGTGTCGCGCCAGGTGTAGTAGGTGTAGTCCTCAGGGTCGATCCCGCGGTTCATCGGGAACGGCAGCAGCGTCGCGCCCGTGGGCGTGGTGAACAGGTTGCCGGAGTCCACGGTGTAGCCACGCTCCCTCGGGTGGACCGTGGTCCTCGGCGCGCCGGGCAGCACGTTGCTGTCGTACTGCGGTCGAAGACCGGAGTTCTGGAACTGCGGGAAGAGACTCGACGGGTCGATGATCTCGTCCGGGGCGTATCGGCAGTGGGACAGTTGGATCTCGAACTGCGAGAATGCATCCGGGGTGATCACGCCGCCCGAGGGCTGCCAGTTCAGGCCCTCCACGTCGATGTTCGCGTTCTGCGGGTCCGTCAGGGAGAAGCCACAGTCGCAGTAGCGCCACAGCGTCTGCATCTTCGAACCGAAGTTCGAGAAGGGCGTCACGACCCCCTGGGGGAACTGGGTCATCTGCTGCACGATGGCCTGGCTCTCGTTGACCGCGACGAAGCTGCGGATCACCGGGCGCGGGCGGATGAGCTGGCGACCGCTGTCCACGAGGAACTGGCCCCCCCACTCCGGCTTGTTGCCGAACGGCGGCTCCTCGTCGATCGAGGTGAAGCGGCTCACCCGGCCGCCCGTGAGCTGGCTCGCCTGGGCGGCAGCGACACGGAGGTCGATGGCGGGCACCGTCTCGACGATGTTGCCGGCGAGGTCCCGCGGCGGGAAGTCGTCCTCCTCGTTGGCGAGGGTCAGGAAGTAGCTCTCAGCGACCCCCTGCTCGTGGGCCAAGGGCTGACCCGGCACGAAGGTCACCCGGCGCAGGTCGGCCGACTGACCGACGGTTCCGACCACGTAGTCCGACGTGGGGAGGTTCCCGATGGAGGGGATCGGCTCCCGGGTCAGGGTCAGCGAGTCGAACGCGGTGAGGGATAGCGGGTCCATCGGCTCGCTGAAGCGCAGGGTCATCCGGGCGCCCGTGGAGATCCCGAGACCGGGATCCTCGGGGAAGCCCGCGGCCTGGGGCAGCACCTGCGTGTAGCACTGGGGCCGCTGGGCGTCCGCCAGGGGGTCGAAGGCCGTCTGGTAGGTGGCCGGCACGGCCCCGAAGAGCTCCCAGTCGCCCGGACCGCTCCATGCGGAGGGGTAGCTGAGCAGCTGGACCTGGACGTTGTTCACCACGCCAGCGATCGGCGGCGGCGCGTCCGTGGAGATCTGAGCGAACACGCCGGACTGGTCGATCACGTCGCCGGCCTGGGGCGGCGACGAGCAGAGCGACGACTGGAAGATGATCTGGGGGATCACGAAGGACGTGCTCTCGGGGCCGCCGAGCTGAGTCGGGGCGAGGGGCACGTCGATGGGGGTCGACCCGACGACCACCGGCGCGACCTCGTCACGCAGGAACCCATTGGAGGGGTCGGAGATGAGGTCCGGACGGCCACCGGTCCGGAAGGCGCGGGTGACCGGGCGAGTGCTCACGGACAGGTCGACCGGACCGTTGTTGCCCGTACCGAGCTGGTGGTCGGTCAGGTTCGAGACCACCGTGGTGATGCCCTGGGCCGCGTTGGTCCTGGTCGGGATCCGGATCTGTCCGTTGGCCTCACTGAGGACGAGGCTCGGGGGCAGGCCAATGCCGTTGATGACGAGCGGCGGGTTCGACGCGAAGGCCTCCAGCTCGCTGATGGTCAGATCGAGGACCACCCGCGTCGGGTACAGCTGCCCGCCAGGGCCGATGTCGGCGTAGAAATCGGACGGGAAGATGCGCGCCTCGAACGGAGCGGCCGGGGGCAAGCCCGTGACCAGCTGGATCGAGTTGCGGTTGATGGTGGCCGGGTCGATCAGGTCGTCGAACGTGAGCACGACGGCCGCGTTCCGCGGGAGCATCGAGAACACCCCTGAGGTTCCCAGGTCCTGAACCTGGATGAGATCGAGGCCCTCCCCCGCTTGCTGGACGAGCAGGATGAAGTCCTCAAGCCCTTCCCGCGTCGTGACGTCGCGGAGGACCGTGAGGTTCTCCTGCCCCGTCACGGCGTTCAGGCTCAGCTGGAAGTTCACCTCATCCGACACGAGGCTCTGCGGCACGACGAAGTCGTTGCCCATGGGGACCTGGATCCCGCTCTCGTCGAGCCCGAACAGCTGCACGAGGCGACCGAAGCGAGTGGACACGAGGCGGACCTCCGTGGCGGCGCCGCCAGAGTTGAAGTCCGTGAAGTAGAAGGACCCGCCCGTGACGCCCTGCCCGCCGCCGGGGTTGGTCTCTGCGGCTGAGCCGCCGCCGCACGCCGAGGCTCCCATTCCCAGGAGCAGCGCCGCCATGATTCGGGGGGCTCGACCGGTCAGGGGCGATTTGTGGGGCTGATGAGGGGTCATCGGCATCGATTCGTCATTCATTCGGAGGGCGCTGCGGACACGACCACTCCACGAGTGGCAGGGGCACAGGACCCAACGGGGGGGTAGGGAGTCGCCTTCTCGACGGGGGCCGTGGCGCGACCGGGGTAGCGAGCCGCCTCAGGCGGTTCACCGGCGCGGCATTGTCCCACAGAGAGGGCGAGGGTCAAGGGAGCGTACCCGAGCAACCCCCGTGCCGGACCCGCGAATCACCCCCAGATCGTACCTGGGGCCCCGATTCAGCCCGGAGGCCCGGATCGGCGCCCCCATTCCGTGCGGAACCGCACAGGCAGCCGACTGGCGCCGCGAATCGAGCTCACCCGACGCCTCCGCTCGGGCCTGGGCTCCGGGGCTCCAACGGCCCCCACCCGGGCGGTCCTGGGGTCCGTCGGGCCCCATGCTCCGCGGCCTGCTGCCCCTCAGTGCCCTGCGAGGCTCGCCGCAGGCCGGAACCCCGCGCCGAGGGCCGCCTCCTCGTCCTCGAAGAACACGAGGTGCTCGGGGAGGATGAGCCGGATGGTCCCCGCCTCGGGCGCGTGGAAGATCCGGGACCTGGAGCAGCCGATGACGGCGTGTGAGAGCTCCCTCGTGCAGTAGGCGCAGGCCACCCTCAGGGGCTCACGCTCCAGAATGGTGAAGCGGGGCTCGGCGTGACGGGTCTCGGTCCTGGAGATGCACGAGGGGTTCGGGCAAGGGTTGGGGCCCATGGGGACTCCATAGGACTCCTGCTGGCCGTGCGCCTCCCCTGCGGACTCGAGAGGGACCCGCCCGAGCAGCCACGAGAGGATCGCCATCCGGATCGGCACACCGCGGGCGGCCTGCTTGAAGTAGATGCTCCGCGGGTCCGCGTCCACCTCGTCGCTGATCTCGTCCCGCCGCGGCAGCGGGTGCATCACCACCGCGTCGCGGAGGGACTCTGCCGCCATGGCGCGCTTCTCAAGGCGAAGGTACGTGGTGTCGGACAGCTCTGAGCCCGAGTGCCGCTCCGTCTGAGGGCGCGTCATGTACACCGCGTCCACGCTCTGCACCTCCCACCCGCGGGCGTCCGTGAAGAGGGACAGCTGGTGGGGCTTCTGCGGGGTCAGGTAGACCGCGTCACTGTTGGAGGCGAGGTTGCCGAGCCGCCGCGCATCAGCGCGCATCGGCTCCACCTGGAACTCCTCGTGCAGCCGCTCGACCACGTAGTCCGGCAGCTCCAGGCCGGCCTGCGGCACGCAGACGATGTTCGCGCCGAAGCGAGCGAGGGCGTAGGCGAAGGAGTGCACCGTGCGGCTGTACTTCAGGTCGCCAGCGAGGACGACGTCGAGCCCCTCGATCTTGCCGCGCTCCACATGGAGGTTGTAGAGGTCACAGAGGGTCTGAGTCGGGTGCTCCAGGCTCCCGTCCCCCGCGTTGATCACGGGCACAGGTGAGTAGCGCGCGGCCAACCTGGCGGCCCCCTCGCTGGGGTGCCGCAGGACGATCGCGTCCGCGTATCCCCCACCCACGACCCGGATGGTGTCCGCCAGGGACTCCCCCTTGACCACGCTCGAGCTCGTCATCTCGGCGGCCGTCAGGACGCCGCCTCCGAGCCGGAGCATGGCCGACTCGAAGGAGAGGCGCGTCCGGGTCGAGGGCTCGTAGAACAGGCTCGCGGAGATGAAACCAGGGCAGGTGTCTGCGAAGGCCCGCGGGTCCGACGCGAAGCGGTCGGCGAGCCGGAAGAGCGCGTGCATCTCCTCGATCGAGACGTCGTCGATGGACACGAGGTGGCGCACCGCCGGGGCGTCGGCGCTCTCCGGAACAGGGTGCGCGCCCTCCGCCATGGGCTGCTCCTCCCCCGCTCGCGCAGGGTCGCCGCCCTCTCTCGGGCCTGTCTCCTGGGTCATTCGCGCCATCTCCTGGGGCGTGGTCCGGCCAGAGGGACCGCCGCCCGCGGGTAGAAGCTAGGTCGGCGCGAGCAGAGAAGCGAGCGCAGACCGGTCGAGGGTTCCAGCGGTCGCGAGATCGCACATGCTCGCCACCAACTCTGGCTCGAACGGCACGGGGCGGCCAGGGGCCCAGGCCGCGCCGGCTCCCAGCCCGAAGCGCTGGAGGAACACGGCCTCCACGGTCTCGCGCGCGTGACCTGGGCTCTCCAGAGCGGAGAGGCCCAGGGGTCCCCAGCCCGCGGGATCCGGCCCCGCCGCCTCGGCCGCGCGGCTCCGCAGGGCGACGCGATGCCCGCGCTCCGATGGCCCCTCCTCGTGCGGCTGCGACGCCGGGTCCGCGAGGGGTGAGAGGTCAAGGACGAGCTCCGCCCGTGCCGCCACGCCGCGGGCGGGCCGCTGCCCCTCCGCCTCCACGGCCGCGCCCCGGTCCCCGGCAGCGACGCGCGACGAGAGGTCACGCTCACCGGCCGTGTCCACGAAGATCACCGGCCATCCCCCGAGCTCCCCGGGGGCCCCCAGGGCGTCCCGCGTCGTCCCCGGTCTCGAGGTGACCGTCGCCTGCTCCTCCCCCACGAGAGCGTTGAACAGCGTCGACTTCCCGGCGTTGACCGGCCCGACGATGGCGACCACCGTCGGAGTCCAGAGCCGAGCGCTGCGCCGGCCCTCCTCGCAGAGCTCGAGCAGTCGACGCCGGCCCTCGGCCTCTTCCACATCGAGCAAACCCTCGACCGCGCGGCGGAGCGCCCCCGCGGCCTGGTCGAGCAGGACGCGCGCCCCGGAGGCCGTGGGCGCGGTGGCCGCCGCCAGCTCGGCGCGCTCCTCGAGCTCCCGCGCGATCGGTTCGTGCTCGCTATCCCCCAGGAGCTCGGTGACCGCGGTGACGATCGCCGGGCTGCCGTGGGTGTGAACCTCGACCGACTGGCCCCTCCCCACGAGGAGGGCCTCGTCGAGGGGCGCCTCGTCCTCCGCAGCCGAGGGGTCACGCAGGAGGGCGAACCGGACCTCGCCGGGTCCGGGGACGCTCGCCCTGGTGAGGGCCGCGAGACGCGAGAGGGCGTCTGGCCCGGCCACCCTCAGCACGGCGACCCCACCCGCCCCCGGCGGGGTCAGCTGCTCCACCTGAGAGCCGGGCGAGCCCATCAGCGGCTCTCTCGCGTCGCCGCGGCGAGGCCCTGATGTACCAGCAGTTCGACGACCGTCGGGGCCGCGCCCAGGCCACTGGAGACTCCCTCCAGGGCGAAACGGCGCGCGCCACCCGTCAGGAACCCCGCGACACGGGCGGTCGGGCCGAAGGCCTCCTCGGCGATCGCTCTGGTGAGAGCCTCCACCGCGCCGCGGAAGCCCACGGCCACTCCCGACCGCAGCGCCCCCTCGGTGGAGCGCCCGAGGGCGGCCACGTCGGGGCTCACCGAGAACTCGGGGAGCCTCGCCCCGGCACCGGAGAGGCTCGTCGCGAGGGTCCCCGGACCGGGGGCGATGGCGCCTCCGAGGAAGGCCCCTCCGCTGGCCGTGATCGCGACCGCGTCCACCGTCAGCGCCGTCCCCGAGTCGACGACCACCAGGCCGTCAGGGGGAGGGCCCCCGGCCAGCGCCTCGAGGGCGCCGCGAGCGCCGTAGAGGCGATCGCGCCCGCAGGTCTCGGGACGCTCCAGGCGGAGCTCGAGCCCTGCGTCCGGGTTCACTGCGACTGCCAGACCGAGGCCCTCGAGCAGTCCGCGGACCCTCCGCTCCTCGTCGACCGCGCCGACCGCGCTGATCGCAGCGAGCTCCGGGCGCTCACCGGCCGCGCCTGCGCGGTCGAGGCATCCCTCGAGCATGGCAGCGTCCAGCTCCCCAACTGCGCAGGCGAGCATGAGCTCGGCGCCCGGGCCCTTCACGCAGGCGACCGAGGCGCTGGAGTTGCCCAGGTCCAGGGTCAGCACCGCGCCCCCGGTCAATTGCCCGGGCTGTGGTAGACGACCGTCTCCACGCGGCCGAGGCGCAGCACCTCGACGGTCCAGACGGTGTAACGCTCCGAGTTTGCCTTCGCGAAGGCGATGGCCTCCTGCTGACTCGACACGGGTGTTCCGTTGATCGAGATGATCACATCGCCGGACTGGGCGCCGTGACGCGCCGCGATCGATCCCTCTCGCACCTCGGTGAGCTCCAACCCCGCGCGCTTCCCGTCCTTCATGAAGGTCCGGGTCGACACGTCGGTTGACAGGATGGACTGGTAGTCCCGCGCGAAGGCCTCGGCGTCGTCGGTCCCCAGGAAGTACTGGCCGTTCCTGCGCTCTGTGGTCTTGGGAAGCTCCGGCTTCACCTCGCCAGCCTTGGCGATCAGGGAGGTCGACCTCCTCCGCCTGAACTCTGCGCCCTCGTCGATCGTCGAGATCAGGTCCGCCCCCGTTCGGGAGCTGGGCGTCAGGAACTCTCGCTCGCGCCCCTCGTCCTCGAAGGAGAACTCGACGCCTTCCCCGGTGATCCGGTAGACGCTGAACTCGCCGTCCGGGGAGGCAGCGGTGGAGCCGATCCCGAACCACCGGTCCCTGGGGTTGGCCTGGAGGTCAGCGAGGCGCACCAGGCAGAGGGACTGCCCGGGATCGAGCTCATCCACCAGCACCATGAGGACCTCCAGGACCTCCGACACGGGGGTGAGTCGCACGACCACCTCGTCCGTCGCCGCTGAGCTGACCTCCTCGACGACCACGGGCGGCTGGCCCGTCCAGTCGAAGTTGACCACCGACGGACGGATGTCCCGGTCGTAGTCGAGCGCCGCTGCGCGGGGCGCCGCCGGGGACTCGACCCCGTTCAGCACCTTGCCGACCCGCTCCTTCTTGAAGTAGGTGCGGGTCCGTTCGTCCGTGTAGTAGTCGTACGCGACGTAGGCGACACCGGCGAGGAGCACGGTGGAGGCCAGGTAGGAGGCCGTCTTGACGATGCCGACGTTCATGGGACAGGTGGCGCCCGGGAGAGGCCCGGGGCGCGGCGCGTTCAGTCGTTGGAGCTGTGGTAGATGATCGTCTCGACCCGACCGAGGCGCAGCACCTCGACCTCCCAGACCGTGTAGCGCTCCGAGTTGTTCTTCGCGAACGCGATGGCCTCTTGCTGGCTGTTCACCGGGTTGCCGTTGATCGAGATCACGACGTCCCCTGACTGGGCGCCGTGCCTTGCGGCGATCGAGCCCGCGCGGACCTCCGTCAGCTCGACCCCGGACCGCTTACCGTCCACGTAGCGCGTCTTCGTCTTGACGTCCGTGGAGAGGATCTGCTGATAGTCGCTCGCGAACTGCTTGGCGTCGTCGGTACCGATGTAGAACTGCCCGTTCCGGCGCTCGGTCAAGAGCGGCGTGGCGTCGCTCGCCGCCCTCCTGGAGCCGGAGCCGACGAGGGTACGGCGCACCAGCTTGTCCCCCGGCCCGAGGCGCTTGATGAGGCTCCCCGACTGAGAACGGATGCTGAGGGCCACCACCTCGGAGGGGCGCCCCTCGTCCGCGAAGGAGAACTCCACCCCGTCGGCGAGGATGTTGAGCACGGACACGTGGTCGTTGGGCGCGGGGAGCGATGCCCCCACGCTGAAGAGTTGCTCCCTTGGGGTGATGGCGCTGTCCGCGAATCGCAGCGAGCAGAACGAGTCTGCCGGGTTGCGCGACTCGGCGGCCACCATGATGACCTCGAGCACGTCCTCCACCGGGATCACCGGGTCCGGGAGATCCACGGACTCCGCGGACACGGTCTCCTCAGGCGGCGGCGGCGGCTTGCCCGTCCAGTCGAACAGCACGACCGCGGACTCGATGTCCGTCTTGTAGTTCAGCGCGACCGGGACCGGCGCCTCCGGAGGCCGCACGCCGTTGAGCACCTGGCTCGCCCGCTCGGGATCGAAGTGGGAGACGCCACGATCGTTCTCCAGGTAGTCGTACCCCGAGTACGCCATCGCGCTCACGCAGGCGAACGAGGACAGGTAGGCGAGGGTCTTGATCGTGGGGACGTTCATGGGTCGGTCGGGGAGGCCCCGCGCGGCCGCAGGTTAGCAGGCAGACGCCGCCGGACGACGATCCTTCCCTCCGGACGCCATTTTTGCCCGGGGGCTGCAGCGGCCCCGCGGCGGCCCCTCGGCGGCCCGAGGACGGCGGCTCAGCGGCCCTCCTTGCGGAGCCGCAGCTCGTTCTCCCCCGCCGGCGACGGGGTGCGGGCGCTCTTGAGGAGCGGCGCTTCCCGGCTGGGCTCGCCTCGCTGCCCCTCTGCCCGTGCCGCTCCGCGGACCCCAGCGTGGATCCCTCGCAGGCTCATGGTCAGCTCATCGGGCCGATCCGAGGCCTCGCAGGCGCTCTCGAGGGAGACCGCGCCGCTCTGTACAAGCTCCGCAAGACGGCTGTTGAGGGAGACCAGACCGGCCTCCATGCCGGCCTCGATGACCCGGCCGAGCTCGGTGGTCTTGCCCTCCTCCAGCAGCTCGCGGACCTGGGGCGTGGCGCTCATGAGCTCGTACGCCGGGATCAGGCCGCCGCCCGACCGCGGGACGAGCCGCATGGAGAGGACCCCCGCGAGCGTGTCCGCCATCCGCTGCCGGATCTGCGCGTGCCGCTCCGCGGGGAAGTAGCCGAGGATGCGGTCCACGGTCTGGGCAGCGTTGACGGTGTGCATGGTCGACATGACCAGGTGCCCGGTCTCGATCGCCTCCAGGGCGGCCAGCACGGTCTCCGCGTCCCGCATCTCGCCGATGAGGATCACGTCCGGGCTCTGCCGGAGCGCGTGCTTGAGGCCCAGCTTGAACGACGAGGTATCCGTCCCGATCTCGCGCTGGCTGATGACGCAGTAGCGCTCCTTGAAGAGGAGCTCGATCGGGTCCTCGAGCGTCACGATGTGCCGCTCCACGTTCCGGTTCATGAACTCGATCATGGCCGACAGCGTGGTCGACTTACCGGAGCCCGCAACGCCCGTGACCAGGACGAGGCCGCGCTTGCGCAGCGCGAGGCTCTTGAGCTCATCGGCCGGGAGATGGAGCTCGTCAAGGCTGGGCGCGTCCTCGTTGATGCGCCGGATGACGATCGCAGGCTCCCCCATCTGCTTGTACGCGTTGATCCGGAAGCGCCCAAGGCCGTCGAGGTCGAGCGCCGCGTCGGCAGCCCCGGTCTCGACGAAGGTCTCCATTCGCCGGGCGCCGAGGATCCCCTCGAGGACCTCGAGCATGGGGCCCGGACCGGGGACCTGGCCCTCGAGGAACTGGATCCGTCCGTTGAGACGCTGGGACGGCCTCCCGTTGCTCCGGAGGATGAGGTCGCTCGCGCCCGCCGACACCATCTGCTGGAGCCAACCCTCCACCAGGTGCCTCGGGCTGACCGATGCGGCGGGGCTCTCGGCGGGCCCGTCGCCCCCCCCTGCCGTCTGGTCCGGCTGAGATCCGAGGGAGTGACCCGCAAGCTGCTCCCCGAGGTTCCCGATGGCGACGTCCTCCCCCTCCTCCCGGGGCAGCCCGTCCTCGAAGGAGAAGAGCTCGCTGGGCTCGCCGGGTACGGACGGCGAGGAGGGCAGCGGCGGGAGAAGCGAGTCGGGTGCGGAGCGCGGCGCTGCTGGCTCCTCGTGCGTCGGCTGCCCCGGCGCGGCGCCGGCTCGATCTGCAGGCGCCACCCCCTTGAAGCTGAAGTCGTCGTCGGAGAAGTCGTTCACGGCCATGCCCTCATTCGCTACCCACACAACGCCGGCGTGTGCGATTCGCCTGGACCGGCCTTGGACGCCGATCCAGGGCAAGGCATCGACCCCCTGGGGCAGACCCCTTGAGGGCCCATTCACCGGGTCCGAAGGGCTCTCACGCCGGGACAAGGGGCCCGCCGAGGACGGCTGCTGGCCGGGGCCGGGAGGGCGTCAAGCCTCGTCGAGACCCCGGACGACCCGGTGGGCGTCCCGAAGCACCTCGTCCACGCCGGTCCCCAGGATCGAGGACATCCCGATCACCGAGCCCCCCGCGACGGAGCGGAGCTGCTCCAGGCGCTCCTCCCACCCCTCGTCCTCGAAGCACTTCGAGGCCACGGTCAGGCGGGGCTTGGCGTGGAGCTCGGGCGAGTAGCGCCGGAGCTCGTCCTCGAGCGTCTCCCAGGCCGCGGCCGGCTCACGCTCGGCCGCCTCGGAGACGTCCACCAGGTGCACCAGGATCCCGCACCGCTCCACGTGCTTGAGGAACCGGTGCCCGAGCCCCGCACCCTCCGCAGCCCCCTCGATCAGTCCGGGGAGGTCCGCGACCACGAGGGTGTCGTAGTCCTTGACGCGGGCGATCCCCACCTGCGGATCGAGGGTGGTGAAGGGATAGTCGGCCACCTTCGGCCGGGCCGCGGTCACGCGGCTGATGAAGGTCGACTTGCCCGCGTTGGGGAACCCGAGCAGCCCCACCTCCGCGAAGATCTTCAGCTCCAACCGGAGGCGACGCTGCTCCCCAGGGGTCCCGAGCGTCGCCTTCCGCGGCACCTGCCGGATGGCGGTCGCGAAGCGGGTGTTCCCCTTGCCTCGCTTGCCTCCCTCTGCCACCACGAGCCGGTCCTCAGGCTTGGCGAGGTCGCGCATCAGGTTGCCGCGCTCGGAGTCGTAGACCAGCGTCCCCACGGGGACGCGGATCACCTCGTCCTGGGCGCTCTTTCCAGTGCGGTTTCGCGGGCCGCCGGGCTGGCCGTTGCGGGCGGCATATCGGAACCGCCGGCCGATATCGAGGAGCGAGTGAACGTTGGGGTCGGCGACGAAGACCACGCTGCCGCCGTTCCCGCCGTCACCCCCGTCCGGCCCCCCAAGGGGCACGTGCGCCTCCCTTCGGAAGGACACGATCCCGTCCCCGCCCTTACCGGCGACGACCTCAACCT
>CAZEFP010000009.1:0-21005 GCA_964511565.1 uncultured Planctomycetaceae bacterium | reverse complement strand
CACGCGCTACGCCATCGGCAGCCCGACGGTGGACCCGGAGACGGGCAACGTGTTCGCCCTGACGGGACCGGGGCTCATCCACGGCTTCACGCCGGATGGCGAGCTGCTCTGGCAGCGGTCCATGATGGAGGACCTCGGCCGGCTGACCTTCCCCAACGGTCGGGTGGGCGCGCCCATGATCGTGGGCGACCTGGTCATCGTCCACTTCATCTTCGCCGCCTGGGGTCCGGACTTCGGGCCCGCGCGGGATCGCTTCTACGCCTTCGACAAGTTCACCGGCGAGGTGGTGTGGGGTGCGACGCCGGGCGGCCCGCCCAAGGACAGCTCCTTCTCCATGCCCATCGTGGAGCTGCGCGACGGGCGCTTCGTGTTCTACGCGGGCATGGGCGGCGGCTACACGTCCTGCGTGGACGCCATGACCGGCGAGGTCCTCTGGCAGTACCCCTTCAGCATCGGCGGCATCAACTCGAGCGCTCTCATCCACGAGGACAAGCTCATCATCATCCACGGCAAGGAGAACCGTGACTCCAGCGTCATCGGCCGCATGGCGGCCCTGGACCTCACCGTGAAGCCCGGGGAGGACGGCGTGCTGCCGCGGTCGGCGGAGCTCTGGCGCAACGACCTGGTGGCCTTCACCAGCTCGCCGATTCTCGTGGGGGACACGGTGTTCCCGACGACCCTGACCGGGGAGTTGAACGCCATCAACGTGAACAACGGCGAGGTCATGTGGCACGAGAAGCTGGGGGATAGCCAGCTCCACGCCTCGCCGGCCTACGGCGACAACAAGCTCTACATCCCGCTGGCGGACGGCACCTTCCACGTGCTCGCCCTCGGCGGGAGCCGGGCCGCCAAGCTCGGGGTCGCGAACCTCGGCGGCAGCTGCCTGGGCGCCCCGGCCATCGCCGGGGGCCGCGTCTACGTCCACAGCACCGAGCGCCTCCACTGCTTCACCGAGGAGCCCTCGGAGCTGCCGGCCTGGCCCGCCCAGCAGTGGGACGCGGCCGCGGCCCCCGAGCTCGGCGAGCCCACGCAGCTCCAGGTCGTCCCCTTCGACCAGTCCGTGCGTGTCGGTGAGTCCATCGACCTCGAGCTCCGCTGGCTCGACGCCTCCGGGCGCGTCGTGAAGCGGGTGCCGTCCACCGAGGCGGTGGTCACCGTGGCCGCGCGACAGAAGGCGCCCCTCGCGGAGAAGCAGGACGACGGGACCTGGGTCGCGGCCAACCCCGGCGCGGGCAAGGCGATGGTCAAGCTCGACGGGGCGGCGGGCGCCGCCCGGGTGCGGGTCGTGCCGAGCCTCCCCTTCGCCCAGGACTTCTCCGGGTTCCAGCTGAACCAGGGCGAGGGCACCTTCGCCTTCCCCCCGGGCGAGTGGCTCGGCGGCCGCCTGAAGTGGAAGATCATCGACAAGGACGGCGAGCGGCTGCTGACGCGCAACATGGCCAACCCGCTGTTCCAGCGGACCATGACCCTGTTCGGCGCCGCCGACGACTCGAACTACACGGTCCAGGTGGACGTGATGTCGGACGGCAACCGCCGGACGCTCTCCTCGCCCGGGGTCGTGAACCAGCGCTACCAGTTCGTCCTGAAGGGCAACTACCAGGAGCTGGAGGTCAGCTCCAACATGGAGCACTTCAAGCAGAGCGTGAAGTACCGCTGGAAGGCGGGTACCTGGTACACGCTGAAGACGCGCGTGGACCTGCAGGACGACGGCAGCGCCGTCGTCCGCGGCAAGGTCTGGCCGCGCGGCGAGGCGGAGCCCGAGGCCTGGACCCTCGAGGCCACCGACCCCCACGGACACCGCTGCGGCGCAGCGGGCCTGTACGGCTTCACCCCGCAGAGCCGCTACACCATCTACATGGACAACCTGAGCGTGACCCCCAATGACTAGGCACCTTCGCACCCTCGCTGGCGTCGCCAGCCTCTCGCTGTTCGCCCTCGGATCGACCGCCAGCGCCACCGTGCAGGACTGGCCCGCGTGGGGCGGCGGGGAGTCCCGCAACATGGCGTCGACGGTCACCGGGCTCCCCGGCGACTTCACCGCCGGGGACTTCAAGCCGGGCACGGACGAGGTGGACCTCTCCACGACCAAGAACGTCCAGTGGGTCGCCAAGCTCGGCTCCCAGAGCTACGGGAACCCCACGGTCTCGGGCGGACGCATCTTCGTCGGGACGAACAACGACTCGCCCCGGGACCCGCGCTTCAAGGGGGACCGCTCGACGGTCTACTGCCTGGACGAGAAGACCGGCGACTTCATCTGGCAGCTCAACGTGCCGAAGCTCGGCACGGGCAAGGTGTCGGACTGGGAGTACCTGGGCATCTGCTGCTCGCCGACGGTGGACGGGGACGAGGTCTACATCGTCACCAACCGCTGCGAGGTCATGTGCCTCGACGTGCACGGCATGGCCAACGGCAACCAGGGCTACCAGGACGAGGGGCTGTACATGGCCTGGCCGTCCACGGACCCCATGGAGGTGACCGAGACGGACGCCGACATCCTGTGGGTGTTCAACATGATCGACGAGTGCGGCGTGTTCCCGCACAACATCACCACCAGCGCGGTGCTGGTGGCGGGGGAGCGATTGTGGGTCACCTCGTCCAACGGGGTCGACTACGGCCACGTGGAGACCCCGGCGCCCAACGCCCCGAGCCTGCTGCTCCTCGATAAGAAGACCGGCGCGCTGATCGGCGAGGAGGCCTCGGGCTGCTCCTCGCGCATCTTCCACTCCAACTGGTCCTCGCCGGCCTACCTGCGCAAGGGCGACACCGAGCTCTGCATCTTCGGCGGGCCGGACGGGTGGCTCTACGCCTTCAAGCCAGAGCCCATCGAGGGGCCGGACGGCTGGCCGATCCTGGACGAGGCCTGGCGCTTCGACGCCAATCTCCCCGAGTATCGGATGAAGGACGGCGAGCCCATCAAGTACACCGACCGCGACGGTCCCAGCGAGGTCCTCGCCACGCCCATCGTCCACGACGGCAAGGTCTACGCGCCCATCGGCCAGGACCCCGAGCACGGCCCGGGCGTCGGAAACCTGGTGTGCCTCGACCACACGGGCAAGCAGCTGTGGAACTACTCCAAGATCAACCGCTCGCTCTCGACCCTCGCGGTCTACGACGGGATGGTCTTCGCCTCCGACTTCTCGGGCTACGTCTACTGCCTCGACGCGCTGACCGGTGAGGAGTACTGGATCTACGACACCAAGGGCCACATCTGGGCCTCGCCCTTCGTGGCCGACGGCAAGGTCTACATCGGCAACGAGGACGGCTTCCTCACGATCCTCCCGGCCCGCAAGGACGCCGACCCCAAGAAGGCGGTGGTCGAGGTCGACATGGTCAGCCCGGTCTACGCCTCGGTCATCGCGGCGAACGGGGTGCTCTACGTGGGCACCCATACCCACCTGTACGCGGTGGCGGCTGGCGCCGGCGCGGCCAAGGACGAAGAGGGGCGCTGAGGGCCGCATGTCGGGCAGCGCACGGTTTGGATGGGGCCTGATGGCCGTCATCACGGTCCTCCACTTCGACCTCTGGAACTGGGAGACCACCTCGGTGGTCCTCGGCTTCCTGCCCACGGGGCTCGCGTGGCAGGCGGGGATCTCCCTCGCCGCCGCCGCGGGCTGGGCGCTGCTGATGAACGTCGCCTGGCCCTCGCGGGTCGAGGAGTGGGCGGCCAGGCCGTCGGCCCTCTCCGATGACGCGGCGGAGGACCCCTCGTGATGGCTGTGCTCCTCCCCGCGGCCGAGGCGGCGTCGCGGACGCCGCTGCTGGTCGTCGGCTTCTACCTCTTCCTGCTGATCAGCCTCGGGGTCTTCTCGAGCCGGCTGTTCCGCGGCACCTCCGCCGACTTCTTCGTGGCGGAGCGGTCCATCGGGCCGTTCCTGCTGCTCATGAGCGTGTTCGGCACGACCATGACCGCCTTCGCCCTGGTGGGCTCCACCGGCAAGGCGTGGGAGCTCGGGAACGGCGTGTACGGGCTGATGGCCTCGGCCTCGGGGATCGTCCACTCGGCGGTGTTCTTCCTGGTGGGGATCAAGCTGTGGGCCATCGGCAAGCGCCACGGCTTCCGTACCCAGGTGCAGTACTTCCGGGGCCGGTTCCAGTCGAACCTCCTGGGCTACCTGCTCTTCCCGATCCTGGTGGCCCTCGTGGTGCCCTACCTGCTCATCGGGCTGCTCGGCGCGGGCGCGGTGATGCGCGGCGTGACCGTGGGCATGTTCCCCGAGACCTTCGCGGGCACCACCCTGCCGAACGGGCGGGTGATGTTCGAGGGCGCCATCCCGCCGTGGATCACGGGGCTCGTGGTCTGCGCCGTGGTGCTCTTCTACATCTTCGCCGGCGGCCTGCGCTCGGCCGCGTGGGCCAACGCCTTCCAGACCATCGTGTTCATGATCACCGGCGTGATCGCCTTCGTCTTGATCTCGAGCAAGCTCGGGGGGATGGACGCGGCGACCCAGGCGGTGATCGACAACTCGCCCGACCACATGACCCGGGCGCGGATCGGGAAGCTGCAGTTCGTGACCTACATGTTCGTGCCGCTCTCGGTGGGCATGTTCCCGCACCTGTTCCAGCACTGGCTCACGGCCAAGAAGGCGTCGACCTTCAAGCTGACCACGGTGGCGCACCCCCTCTTCATCGGGATCGTGTGGGTGCCCTGCATCCTGATCGGCATCTGGGCCGCCGGCGCGGGCATCACGCCCCCGGGCGGCAACCCCAACGCCCTGCTGCCGAAGATCGTCCAGACCCTGCTCCAGGACCCCTACCTCACGGGCCTGCTCACCGCGGGCATCCTGGCGGCGATCATGTCCTCCCTGGACTCCCAGTTCGTGTGTCTGGGGACCATGTTCACCCATGACATCGTGATGCACGCGGCGGGGGAGGACCGCTTCTCCGACCGGGCCCAGGTGATGCTGGGGCGGGGCTTCATCGTCTTCGTGGTGGGGGTGACCTACCTGCTGACGTTCTTTCCGCCGCCCAAGATCTTCGACCTGGCGGTCTGGTGCTTCAGCGGCTTCGCGGCCCTGTTCCCCCTGGTCTTCGCCTCGATCTACTGGCGCAGAACGACGCGGGCAGGCGCCATCGCCTCGGTTCTGGCCATGGTGGTGACCTGGGGCACCTTGTTCTACGAAGGGCTCATCAAGCCGACCCTGGCCGGCGAAGAGATGGAAGGCGACTTCCTGGTGGCCGGAATGATGCCGGTCACCCTGATCTTCGCCGCCTCCACGGCCGCTCTCGTCCTCGTCAGCCTCATGACGAAGCCCCCCTCCGACGAGCACGTCGAGCAGTTCATGGTGGAGTCCTGATCCACCCCTCTTCTCTCCGAGCATGACCGCAGTCTCCAACGACCGGATCGCGGCCGCCCAGGCGGCCCTCGATGCCCACGTCCGCGACATCATCGCGCACCACTTCTCCCCCGAGACCGGCACCCCCGTCTGGCTGGACTACGCCAAGACGGCCGGTTGGGACCCGCGGGAGGAGATCCGAACCTTCTCGGACCTCATCGAGCGCTTCGACAACTTCGACGGGGAGCGTCTGCGCACCGACCCCCACGAGATGTGGATCCCCAGGGCTTACGCGGGCCGGCCGTTCACGATCTTCGAGACGGGCGGCTCCACCGGGATGCCCAAGCAGCGCATCGGCTGGGACGACTACAAGCTGGACTACGAGGAGTTCTCCGAGCTCCTGGACGACGAGGCCTTCCCGCCGGGCGGATACTGGCTGATGGTCGGCCCCACGGGCCCGCGCCGCCTGCGCCTGGCGATCGAGCACCTCGCCAACCACCGGGGCTCCTCCTGCTACTTCGTGGACCTCGACCCGCGCTGGGTCAAGAAGCTCATCTCGTCGGGGCAGGGAGATCAGGCCAAGGCCTACATGCGTCACGTGGTGGACCAGGCCCTGAGCATCCTCAAGCACCGCAAGGTGGACGCGCTCTTCACGACCCCGCGGCTCCTCGAGGCGCTGGGCGATGAGATCTCGATCCCCGAGGCGGGGATCAAGGGCGTGTTCTGCGGCGGCACCGAGATGGACCCCCAGAACGTGCGCTTCCTGTGCGAGGAGATCCTCGAGGGCCAGGTCGGCTTCGTGCCCACCTACGGCAACACGCTGATGGGCCTCGCCTGCCACAAGAAGGGCTTCGAGCGGGAGAACTACTCGATCACCTACTACGCACCACAGCCCCGCGCTGTCCTGCGCGTGACCGACCCCGAGGACTCCCGCAAGCTCGTGGATCACGGCGAGTGGGGGAGGGTGGAGCTCACGACCCTGACCCCTGAGTTCTTCCTGCCGCGCTTCCTCGAGCGCGACGCGGCCAAGCGCATCGCGCCCTGCGAGGACTTCGCCTGGGACGGTGTGGCCGAGGTGAAGCCCTACGCCAAGAACGAGGAGAAGATCGTGGAGGGCGTCTATTGAGCGCTACAGCCAGTGACGTCCCGCACTTCCCGGTCCTGCGGGCGGGGAAGGAGTACTCGAGCCTCGATCGAGTGGAGCTGACGTCCCACCGGGACGGGAGCGTCGTGGCCTCGGTCAGCCAGGCGAACGCCGGGCTGGTGCGGCGGGACATGCGCAAGCTCGACCAGAACGCCGAGCGGCTGCGGGCCATGCCCATGGCCGAGCGCATCGAGCGCTGCCGTGAGGCGGCGCGGATCTTCCTGGAGGACGAGCTGCCCATCGGCGACGGGGTGACCCAGACCGCTGACGACTACGTCGCCCAGCTCAGCTCCACCAGCGGCCTGCCCCACGTGATGGTGCGGGCCAACATGGAGAAGTGCGCCTTCGTCCTCGCGGAGATGACGACCATCCTGCGCGGCCTCATGCGCGGCATGGACCCCGGCGTGCTGGACCAGGGCTTCGGCGACCACGACGGCGTGCCCGTGTGGTACACGCCCAGCGCCCGCGCCCTGGGCGCGGTGCTCCCGAGCAACTCCCCTGGTGTCCACTCGCTCTGGATCCCGTCCATCGCCCTCGGTGTGCCCCTGGCGCTCAAGCCCGGCCGCGAGGAGCCCTGGACGCCCATGCGCATCGCCCGGGCCATGATGGCCGCGGGCTTCCCGCCGGAGGCCTTCAGCCTCTATCCCACCGACCACGAGGGGGCCGGGACGCTGCTCGAGTGCTGCGACCGCTCCCTCCTGTTCGGGGACGCCCGCGTGGCCGAGAAGTACGCCGGCGACCCGCGCATCGAGATCCACGGTCCTGGCCGCAGCAAGGTGCTGGTGGGGGACGACGTGGCGGACGACTGGGAGCAGTTCATGGACGTCTATGTGGACTCCGTGGCCCGCAACGGGGGCCGGAGCTGCATCAACGCGTCGGCGATCTACATCCCCCGTCACGGTGAGGCCCTCGCCGAGGCCCTCGCGGAGCGGCTGGCCCGGATCGAGCCGCGGCCCCACGACGACCCCGAGGCACAGATCGCCGCCTTCGCCAACCCCGCGTTCGCGGACATGATGAGCGGCGCGATCGACGCGGGCATCGAGAAGGGCGGCGCCAGGGACGTGACCATGGCGGCGCGGGGCGGCTCGGCCCGGAGAGCGGAGCTTGGCTGCTCGGTCTACCTGCGCCCGACGGTGGTGCGCTGCGACTCCATGGAGCACCCCCTCGCCAACACCGAGTACATGTTCCCCTTCACCAGCGTGGTGGAGGTGCCCCAGGAGCGCATGCTCGAGGTCATGGGGCCGAGCCTCGTGGTGTCCGCGCTGACCCGCGACGCGGGCTTCCTCCAGTCCCTCACCACGAGCCCGCTCATCAGCCGCCTCAACGTCGGCCCGGTGCCCACCTCGAAGGTGGAGTGGGACCAGCCCCACGAGGGCAACCTGTTCGAGTTCCTGCACGAGCGCCGCGCGCTCCAGCGCGCCGCGGGCTGGTAGGACGCGGGCCCATGTTCCGCGACGACGAGCGCACCCGGGTCATCGAGGAAACAGGCGGGCTCGCCCGCCTCGGCGCCCTCGCCGCCGAACTCGGTGGCCGGCGGGTGATGCTGGTCTCCGACCCCGGCGTCGCGGCGGCGGGGCACGCCGACCGTGCCGCCGCGGTGATCCGCCGGGCGGGGCTCGAAGTCGAGCTCCACGTGGACGTGGCGGAGAACCCCTCGAGCGCGGACGTGGCCCGGGCGGCGACGGCGGCGCAGGCCTTCGGCCCGGACCTCTACGTGGCGGTGGGGGGCGGGAGCGCCATCGACACGGCCAAGGGCGCGAACTTCGTGGAGGTGTGCGGCGGCCGCATGGAGGACTACCGCGGCCACGACACCGCCACTGCACCCCTGCGCCCGCTCATCGCCGTGCCCACCACCGCCGGGACGGGCTCGGAGGTGCAGTCCTTCGCGCTCGTCGGGGACGGGGAGACCGGGGCGAAGATGGCCTGCGGGGACCCCTCCGCGGCGCCGCGGGTGGCGCTGCTCGACCCCGAGCTCACCCTGACCATGCCCCGGAGGGTCACGGCCATGACGGGCCTCGACACCCTCGCCCACGCGGTGGAGAGCGCGGTGGCGCGGCCCCGGGATCCCTCCACGGACGGTCGCAGCCGGGCCTACGGGGTCGCGGCCTTCGCGCTCGTCAGCGCCGGGCTCCCCCGCGTCCTCGAGGCGCCGGGGGACGTCCTTGCGCGGGCGAGCATGATGCGCGCCTCGGCCCTGGCGGGGCTGGCCATCGAGCACGCCATGCTCGGGGTGGCCCACTCCATGGCCAACCCGCTCACGCGTCGCCACGGCGTGCCCCACGGGCTGGCGGTGGGCGTGACCCTGCCCCACGTGGTTCGCTTCAACGCGGCGGATGACTCGGGTGGGGCGGGGTCGACCCTGGGGACCTACGCCGAGCTGGCCGCGGCGGCGGGGCTCGCCGGAGACGGAGACCGCGCCCTGGCGGAGGCGCTGGCGGACCGCTGCGCCGAGCTCCTCGAGCTCGCGGGCCTCGGGACCACCCTCGGTGCCCTCGGGGTCAGCGCGGCGGACGTGCCGGGCCTCGCCGCGGAGGCCAACGAGCAGTGGACCGCCCGCTTCAATCCGCGCGGGGTGGAGGTCTCGGACTTCCAGGCGCTCCTCGGCGCCGCCCTCTGAGGACCCGCGGAAGCGAGCTCTTTCGCCACCCGAGGAGGGACGCTTCGTCGCGATCTGGGGGCCCCAGCGCCCACCATGGTGGCGCGAGGGGGGGTGCCCATCGATCTCCCGGGAGAGGCCGTGCGCCGCGCGAGGAATCCCGCACACTCTGGCGCTCCCCGGCGCCTCGCCGCGGAGCCACGAGTCACCTCTCCATGAGCGATTCTCGCGCCCCCAGCTACGGACGTTTCGGCACCTTCGGCGGTGTCTTCACGCCGTGCACGCTCACGATCCTGGGCGTGATCATGTTCCTGCGCTTCGGCCAGGTCGTGGGCAACGCGGGGCTGTGGTGGACCATCGGGATCGTGCTGCTCGCCAAGGCGATCACCACCATCACCGCCTTCTCGGTGTCGGCCATCGCCACCAACACCGAGCTGCGGGGCGGCGGCGCCTACTACATGATCAGCCGCTCCCTCGGGGTGGAGTTCGGGGGCTCGATCGGGCTGGTGTTCTTCCTGGCCCAGGCGGTGTCGGTCGCCCTCTACCTGATCGGCTTCACCGAGGCGCTGGTCGCGACCATGCCCGGGCTGGAGGGGTGGTCCCGGGCCGTCGCGAGCATCGTCAATTTCCTGGTGTTCGTGTGCGTCTTCATTGGCGCCGGGTGGACCATCCGGCTCCAGTACGGGATCCTCGCCGTGCTGACCCTGGCGGTGCTCTCGTTCACCGTGGGCGGCTTGATGCGCTTCGACATCGAGGTCTTCCAGAGCAACCTCGGCCCCAGCTATGGCTCCGGGCAGAGCGTCTTCACGATGTTCGCCCTCTTCTTCCCCGCGGCCACGGGGATCATGGCTGGCGCGAATCTCTCAGGAGATCTCAAGGACCCCGCGCGCTCCATCCCCAGGGGCACCCTCGCGTCCATCGGCGTCACGGGCCTGATCTACATCGGCATGGGCGTGCTGCTCGCCGGGGTGGAGGAGCGGGCCTTCCTCCAGTCGAGCAACATGGCGGTGCGGGATGCCTCCGCCTTCCCGGCGCTCATCACCGCGGGGATCTTCGCCGCCACGCTCTCCTCGGCGATCGGCTCGATGATGGGGGCGCCCCGGATCCTGCAGGCCCTCGCGCGAGACGGGATCTTCAAGTCACTGCTGGTCTTCTCGAGGGGCAAGGGAGACACCCAGGAGCCGCGCAACGCGATCATCCTGACGTTCCTGATCGCGGAGGCGGGGATCCTCATCGGGACCCTCGACCTGATCGCGCCCATCATCACCATGTTCTTCATGGTGACCTACGGCTACCTGAACTTCGCGACGTTCAGGGAGTCCTACTCGCGCAACCCTTCCTATCGGCCCACCTTCCGGTACGCCCACTGGTCCCTCGCGCTGATCGGCGGCGTGGCGTGCGCCGCGGTCATGCTGCTCATCGCGCCCATGTGGGCGATCGTGGCGGCTGCCATGATGTTCGGGCTGCACCAGTTCATCTCGAGGCGGAAGATCCGGACCTCCTGGGGGAACGTGCGGAGCGGAGCGGCCTACGAGCGGGCGCGCAAGGAGCTGCGCCGGTTGGAGGATGAGCACTACCACCCCAAGAACTGGCGGCCGTCGATCCTGGCCTTCAGCGGGACGGTCACGGGGCGGAAACGGGCGGCGATCTTCGGCAACTGGCTGTGCTCGGGGCGGGGCATCCTGAGCCTCGGGCAGGTGATCCCCGGCGACGTCGAGGACCTCGTGGAGCGGCGGAGGGGGCAGGAGAAGGCCCTTCGGAAGTTCATCCAGAAGGAGCAGCTCGACGCCTTCCCCGCGGTGGTGGTCTCGAACGACCGGCAGCGAGGCGTCGAGGCCCTGGTGCAGTGCCACGGGCTCGGCGGCCTCCGACCGAACTCGGTGATGGGGGACTGGATCAGGAATCGCGAGGAGGCCGAGGACTACGTCCACGCCCTGCGCCGGGTGTCCATGCTCGGGCAGAGCCTGCTGCTGCTCTCGTGCCGCGTGGATCCCGAAACCGACCCCCACGAGGTGCCGACGGGCACGGTGGACGTCTGGTGGCGAGGCAAGAAGAACGGGGCGCTCATGGTGCTGCTCGCCCACATGCTCGTGCAGAACGCCGACTGGCGCGGCCGGCACGTCCGCCTCCTGCGGGTGGTCGACAACGAGGCGGCGCTGGAGGAGACCGAGCGGCACCTCGCGGAGCTGGTGCAGCGGTCGCGGATCGAGGCGCGGGTCCAGGTGGTGGTCTCCGACTCCACCGTGCACGCCATCCACGAGGTCTCACGGCACGCTGCGGTGGTGTTCCTCGGCTTCGAGATGCCGGACGAGGACAGCGACGCCGACTCCTTCGTGGACGCCAATGACACCCTCGTCGGCGGGCTGCAGACCGTCGTCCTCGTGAACAGCGCCGGCGACGCCTCCCTCGAGGTCTGAGTTCGCGGCGGTCCGGGCCGCCTGCGCTACCATGGCGCCATGCTCTCACTACTGCTCGCGCTCGCCGCTGGACCGGGGGACTGGACGGACTATCGAGGACCCGCACGGGACGGGCACGCCGACGGCGCGGAGCTGCCGAGGTCCTGGAGCGAGGAAGAGAACGTCGCGTGGAAGACGCCGATCCATGGCAGGGGCTGGTCCTCTCCAGTCCTCCTGGAGGGGCGTGCCTGGCTGACCACCGCGCCAGCCACGGGGGAGACGCTCTCCGTGCTCGCGGTGAACCTGGAAACGGGCGAGGTCGAGGTCGACCGCGTGGTCTTCAAGATCGACGAGCCGGAGCACCGCAACGGACTCAACAGCTACGCCTCGCCGAGCCCGGTCGTGCAGGAGGGGCGTGTCTTCGTCCACTTCGGCACCTACGGGACCGCGTGCCTGGACGCGCGTTCGGGCGAGACCCTCTGGGAGCGCACCGACCTCAACTGCGATCACCTCGAGGGGCCGGGCTCCTCGCCGCTCCTCCAAGGCGGCCGCCTCTTCCTGCACCTCGACGGCGCCGACGTGCAGTACCTCGTGGCGCTCGACCCTCTGACCGGGGAGACCCTCTGGCGCACGGAGCGCAGCGCCGACCTCGAGCCGCTGGGCCCCGACCTCCGCAAGGCGTACAGCACGCCGCTCCTCACGGAGATGGCGGGGGAGGACGGGCCGCGCGAGGTGCTCGTGAGCTCGGCCGCCCGCGCCACCTACGGCTACGACCCCGCCACCGGTGAGGAGCTATGGCGCATGGACCACCCGGGCTTCTCCATGTCCTCTCGGCCGCTCCTGGTGGACGACCGGGTCATCGTCTCCACCGGATTCAACCGGGCCGAGCTGTGGGCCTTCCGGCTCGCGGGATCGGGCAACATCACCGACGACGCCTTCCTCTGGAGGAACACGCGGGGTGTGCCGACGATGCCCTCGTCCGTGATCGTCGGCGCTCGCCTGTTCCAGGTCAGCGATCGCGGCATGGCGTCGGCCGTTGACCTCGAGACGGGCGAGACCCTCTGGCAGGAGCGCCTCGGCGAGGACCACTGCGCGTCCCTCCTGGCCTCGGGCGATCTCATCTACGCCTTCGGCGTGGAGGGGAAGACCACGGTCTACCGCGCCGGGGGAGAGTTCGAGAAGCTCCACGAGAGCCAGCTGGAGGCCGGGTTCATGGCGTCTCCCGCCGTCCACGGCGACGCGCTGATCCTCCGGACGAAGACCCACCTCTATCGCATCGAGGCGGAGGGGTGAGGGCGCTCACGTTCCAGGGCGTCAGGGACGTCGCCTGCACGGTGGCCCCCGACCCCACCATCGAGCAGCCCACCGACGCCATCGTGCGCGTGGAGCTGTCCGCCATCTGCGGCTCGGACCTGCACGTGTACCGCGGGGCCGAGGTGGGCCTCGACCGCGGGACGGTGCTGGGACACGAGTTCGCCGGCGAGGTCCTGGAGGTGGGGAGCGCGGTGGAGGGCATCGCCCCGGGCGACCGGGTCGTCGCGCCGTTCTCCACGAGCTGCGGCGCCTGCCCCGCCTGCGAGCGGGACTTGAGTTCACGGTGCGAGGTGGGCCAGCTGTTCGGCTGGGTCGAGGGCGGCCAGGGGCTCCACGGTGGTCAGGCGGAGCTCGTCCGAGTCCCTCTCGCCGGGAGCTCCCTGGTCAAGGTGCCTGACGGTCGGGACCCGGCGGCGCTCTTCGCCGGCGATGTCATGTCCACCGGGATGTACCTGGCCGCTCTCGGGGGCGTGGGGCCAGGGGACCGCGTGGCGGTCATCGGCTGCGGGCCCGTGGGGCTGATGGCGGTGGTCGCGGCCCTGGACATGGGGGCGGCAGAGGTCTTCGCCCTCGATCTCCTCGAGGACCGCCTCGAGCTCGCGCGCTCGTTCGGGGCCAGGCCCGTCCTGGCCTCGGATCCGGCCCAGCTGCCCGCCGCGGTGGATGCGTCGCTGGAGGCGGTGGGGTCCCCCTCATCCACACGCCTCGCCTTCGACCTCCTGCGGCCCGGGGGGACCCTCGCGGCGGCGGGAGTCCACGTGGAGGCGCAGCTCGCCTTCTCACCCGGTGAGGCCTACGACAAGAACCTCACCTACCGCGCCGGCCGCTCCCCGGCGCGCAGCCTGCTGGAGCCGGCGCTGGAGCTGGCGGCGCGCAGCGGCGTCGACCGCATCGTGTCCCACCGGATCCCGCTGGCCGAAGCCGCTCACGGGTACCGGATCTTCGATGGCCGGCTCGAGGGCGCGACCAAGGTGCTCCTCGAGCCCTGAGCCGCCAGCGCCAGGAGGCGCGCAGTCAGCGGCCGCCGAGCTCGGCGAGGACCGCCTCGAGCGCGTCGCACACCCGATCCACGTCCCCGTCCTCCATGGCGGGAAACATGGGCAAGGACAGGGTCCGGCGGTAGTACTCCGCGGCCCCGGTGAAGGGCGCGGGGTCGTAGCCGAGGTCGCGGTAGTAGGGCTGAGCCGGCACGGGGATGTAGTGGACCTGGGTCCCGATGCTCCGCTCGCGCAGCCCCTGCATCACCGCGGCGCGGGTGGTCCCGAGGCCCTCGAAGTCGAGCAGGATGCCGAAGAGGTGGTAGGCGCTGACGCTGCCGCCGGGGCCAGGATCGTTGATCTCGACGGCTTCGACGGACGCGAGGCGCTCCTCGTACAGGCGCGCCAGGTGCCGGCGCCGGGCGACGAAGCCCTCGAGCCGGTTCATCTGCGACGTGCCGAGGGCGCACTGGATGTCCGTGATCCGGTAGTTGTAGCCGAGCTCCTGCTGCTCGTAGTACCAGGGGCCGGGGGAGGGCGCCTTGAGCTGGTCGGGCTCGCGGACCATGCCGTGGGAGATGAAGGTCCGGACCCGCGCCGCGAGGTCCTCATCGGCCGTGACCACCGCGCCGCCCTCGCCCGTGGTGGCGTGCTTGACGGGGTGGAAGCTGAAGATCGACATGTCCGACCACGGGCCGCCGCCGATGGGGGTGCCCCGAAGGCTCGACCCGAGCGCGTGGGCCGCGTCGTCGATCACCGCGGCGCCCCGCTCCCGCGCGAACGCGGAGAGGATCTCCATGTCCACGGGCCGCCCGGTGAGGTGGACGGGGATCACCGCGCGGGTGCGCGGGGTCCACGCGGCCTCGAGGTCCTCGGGGCGCATGAGCCCGCAGTCCGGGCAGACGTCCGAGAAGACGGGCCGAGCCCCCGCGTAGAGCACCGCGTTCGAGGTCGCGAGGAAGGTGACGGCGGGGACGATGACCTCGTCCTCGGGGCCGAGGTCGAGGGCGTGACAGGCCGCGTGGAGGGCGGCGGTCCCCGAGGACATGGCCACGGCGTGGGGAGCCCCGACCGCGGCGGCCAGGGCCGCCTCGAACTCGCCGACGCGGGGCCCGGTCGTCAGGTAGGGCGACCGGAGCGCCTCGACGACGGCGGCGAGGTCGGCGTCGTCGATGGACTGCGCGCCGTAGGGGAGGAAGTCGCTCAAGGGGGTGGCTCCTGGGAGGGCGGCAGAGAATACCAGAGGCCCGGGGCCGGGGCCCTCGATCACGGTGGCCGCCGTTCGGGGGAGGCCCATCCGGGGCCGCCCTCGAAGGCCGTCGTCAGGGAGCCGGCGCGGGGGCAGGCTGACCGAGCTCGCTCGCGAGCTGCTGCAGGACGGGGTGCTCGGCGCCCGCGGCCGCCGCCAGCTCGAGGGCCTCCCGGATGGTCTCGGTGTCGCCGAGCTGGGCCAGGGTCTGCACGAGCGCCGACCAGGCTTCGCCGTCCCCGCGGTCCAGCGCGACCGATTGCTGCAGGGCCTCGAGGGCCCCGTCGTGCTGTCCCATGGCGGCGAGGCTGCAACCCAGCAGGAGCCACGCCTCGGCGCAGCCGGACGCGGACTCGATGGCGAGCAGGAGCTCACGGCTCGCCTCCACGGGCTTGCCGGCGTCCAGGAGCTGAGCGGCGCCGTCGATCCCGTGGTTGAGGGGGTTCTCTGGCAGGTCGGGCGCCTCGGCCAGCCAGGGGTAGGTCCGCAGCAGGAAGCGCTCCTCCACGAGGCTGCGGGTCCCCTCGGCGCCCTCGGCGGGCGGCGCCTGCAGGGGCGTCTCTCCGAGGACGAACTCACAGATCCGATCGAGCTCGGGGTCCTTGCCGGGGGCCAGCGCGGCGGAGGCCTTGAAGGTGAGGGCCCCCTTGCCGCCCGCCTGCTCCTCGACCCAGGGGAACTCCACGGCGACCTCGTTGTAGAGCTTGCTCATGAAGCGGTGGGCGAGCAGCGCCTTGCGGAAGCTGACCGGCTCACGCACCGCGTCGCGCACGGTCGGGAGGTAGGCCTCGGGGGACGCCGCGAAGTGCACCATCTCCGTCCGTCCGTACCAGCCGCGGGCGACGGCGACCACCGCCTTACCGCGCGAGGCCATCTCGAACCCGAGGGTCGTGCCGTAGACCACGCCGCAGGCGGCGATGTCTGCGAGGGTGTAGGAGGACACGTCGTCGGTGGGCATCACCAGCCGGCAGTTCGCCGGCAGCTGCGCCGCCATCTCGCGGGCCTGCTGCATGGCCTGCTCGTTGACGCCGTAGTTGACGAGGTTCGGGTGGAGCCGGATGACCCACTGGAGCTCGGGGCTCTGGCGGGCGGCCTCGAGGGTCGCGGGGATCCAGTCGAGGGAGTCGGGGAAGGCCCCCTCCCGCCGCTCGGGGAAGGTGAGCCACTCGTCGTCGGAGCTGGTGAAGCAGGCGACCACGGGGCGGCTGTCCAGGCTCAGCTGGCTGCGCAGGGCGTCCGCCTCGCCAGGGGGCGGGCTGAAGGACTTCCAGTTGAGGTCCTTACCGTATCGCCGGTTGTGGAACATCTGCGACGTGGCGCGGACCTCCTCCAGTTCCAGCGGAACGTCGTGCCAGTCGGACCAGATGCGGTCGAACAGGTCGAGCTCGTGGATCATCCCCCCGGATCGAAGGAGGGCGGTGGACTTGCGGAAGCCGCGCTCGTGGGTGACGAGCTGGAGGCCCCGCTGGTGAGCGAGCTCCACGGCCACCCGGTGGCTGAAGAAGCGCCCGTTGAAGGTGACGACGACGTCGGGCTGGAACTCATCGAACGCGCCGGAGAGGGCGTCGAAGGAGATCGCGGTGCCGACGATGCAGTCCCGCAGGACCTGGACGACCTCGGGATCCTCCAGGGAGATCCGGGAGAGGCGGAACTGGTTGAAGGCCGAGGACTTGGCCCACTCTCCCACGGGCTGGCCGGACCATCGGGCGTCGAGGAGCTCGTCGTCCGCGAGCCCGCTGACCCACGTCTCGATGCGCGCGATGCGGTCCCGGGTGATCCAGGTGCCGAGCCACTGCCACTCCAGCGAGTAGCTCGCCAGGTGCGTGGACTGCAGGGCCTGGCAGTGGGAGCAGGCGTTGGGGGGCCGGTGGCCGCTGGCGTCCCCGGTGGTGTTCCGGCGGAAGATGTCGCACTCCCTGAAGAGGGCGTCGCAGAGGGTAAAGCGGACCTCCGCGCCGCGCTCCCTGAGGGCGTGGGCGAGGGTGGCCTCCATGGCCGCGTGGTAGCCCCAGACGGCGTAGGGGCTGTGGATGAAGACGCGTTTCGACATGGGTGCGGTGGGGCGGGCGTGCGGCGTGCCCGCCCGCGGATGGTACGGAGGCCAGCGCTCGATCCGAAACGCGCACCGACGGTTCCAGCGCCGCGTGGACGTCGCGGATGGACACATGTGAGGTCCCCCGCGTGTGCCGCCGGTAAGCAACTGTGCCCACGCGTGCAGGATTCGCCCCTGGGGAGTGGTGGGAACGCGCGCACGGCCCAGAATGTGCGCATGTTGCTGGTCCTGGCCCCGTGCTTGACGCTCCCGCTCGCGGGGTCGTTCGGCTGCCCCGCTCCGATTCCGCCCGGAGCTCCTCTGTCGCCGACGCCGGCGGCCGCCGTGGAGGAGGAGTGGACGCTCTTCCGGGGGGACACCCACCTCTCCGGGATCGCGGCCGCCGGGCTCCCCGCCGAGCTCGACCTGGCGTGGACCTACGATGCCGGAAAGGCCATCACGTCGTCGCCCGTGGTCGCGGGCGGCCGGGTCTTCTTCGGAGCGGACGACCACGCGGTGCACTGCGCGGACGCAGGGAGCGGCGCGCCGGTCTGGAAGTTCATGACCGAGGACCTCGTGGAGGCGCCGCCCCTCGTGCTCGACGGGACGGTCTTCATCGGCAGCAACGACACCTTCTTCTACGCCATCGACGCCGCCTCCGGCGAGCTGCGCTGGAAGGCGCCGACCATGGACAAGATCCTCGGCGGCGCGAATCACGTGAAGGTGGGGGAGCGGTCCGTGGTGGTGGTCGGGTCCTACGACAACCGGCTCTATGCCTTCGACGCGGCCAGCGGAGAGCAGCTGTGGGCCTACGAGACCGACAACTACGTCAACGGCACCCCCGCGATCGACGAGGGGCGCGCGATCTTCGGCGGCTGTGACGCGATCTTGCACGTGGTGGACGTGACCGCCGGCGAGCAGGTCGCGGCGGTCGAGCTGGGCGGGGACAGCCACATCGCGGGCTCCGCGGCGTTCCTGGACGGGCGGGCGTACTTCGGCCACTACGGCAACCAGTTCGTGTGCGTGGACATCGCCAAGGCCGAGGTGGTCTGGGCCTACGACTCGCCGCGCCAGGCCTTCTTCTCCTCGCCGGCGATCACCGACGAGCTGGTGGTCTTCGGGGGGCGGGATCGCCACCTCCACTGCGTCCGCCGCGAGACCGGCGAGCCCGTCTGGAAGTTCCGCACGCGCCGCAAGGTCGACGGGTCCCCGGTGGTGGCCGGCGACGCCGTCGTCTTCGGCTCGGACGACGGCCGCATGTACGTCCTCGGCCTCGAGGACGGCGCCGAGCGCTGGAGCTACGACATCGGCGAACCGGTGCTCTCCTCGCCTGCGGTGGTCAATGGCCGGGTGTACGTGGGCGCCAATGACGGGCAGCTGTACTGCTTCGCGGCGGCCGAGGTCGCGGGCGAGGATTCAGGGCAAGAGGGGGGAGACCGATGAAGCGGCTGGACGAGACCGCGGCCGGGGAGAAGCCGGCCGAGGGTGCCGCGGCGGAGAAGACCACCGTCGGGAACTACTTCATCTCCAACTATCCCCCGTACTCCTTCTGGAACGAGGAGGCGCTGGGCTCGCTGGAGGGCCGCCTCCAGTCTGCGCCGGCCGATGACCGGCCGCTGGGGCTGTACGTGCACATCCCCTTCTGCCGCAAGCGCTGCGACTTCTGCTACTTCAAGGTCTACACGGACAAGAACTCCAAGGAGGTCCGCCGGTACCTGGCCGGGGTGGCGAGCGAGCTCGACAACTACGCCGACGTGCCCTACCTGAAGGGCCGCAGCCCGCGCTTCGTGTACTTCGGCGGCGGCACGCCGAGCTACCTCTCCACGGCTCAGCTGGAGGAGCTCTTCGGCGCGCTCAGGGAGCGAATCGACTGGTCGGACGTGGAGGAGGTGACCTTCGAGTGCGAGCCGGGGACCCTGTCGCTCCCCAAGCTGCAGACCCTGCGCGACCTGGGGGTGACGCGGCTCTCCCTCGGCGTGGAGAACTTCAACCCGGCCATCCTCGAGCGCAACAACCGCGCCCACCGGGCCGAGGAGATCGTGCGCACCTACGGCTTCGCCCGCGAGGTGGGGTTCCCGCAGGTGAACATCGACCTGATCGCGGGGATGATCGGCGAGACGGACGAGAACTGGGCGCACTGCATCGAGCGCACCCTGGAGCTCGGGCCTGACAGCGTGACGATCTACCAGATGGAGGTGCCCTACAACACGACCATCTATCGGCGCATGAAGGACGACGAGACCGAGGAGGCGCCGGTGGCCGACTGGGCCACCAAGCGCCGCTGGGTCCGCGAGGCCTTCGCCGCCCTCGGGGAGGCGGGCTTCGAGCAGTCGAGCGCGTACACCGCCTACCGCGGCGGGGGCACGAGCTTCCTGTACCGGGACTCCCTCTGGCACGGGGCGGACATGCTCGGCCTCGGCGTCTCGTCCTTCTCGCACCTGGGCGGGATCCACTTCCAGAACGAGCCGTCCTTCGGCGGCTACCTGGACCGCGCGGAGCGGGGTGAGCGGCCCATCTCCCGGGCCTACGCCCTCGGGGACGACGAGCGCCTCATCCGTGAGTTCATCCTCCAGCTGAAGACGGGCGCCGTGGACGCGAGCGAGTTCCGCACCAAGTTCGGCGTGGACCCCCTGACGCGCTTCGCGGACGCCCTGGAGCACCATCAGGCGGCTGGCATGCTGACGGTGGAGGGCGACGCCATCCGGACCACCCCCGACGGGCTCCTCGTGGTGGACACGCTCCTGCCGGCGTTCTTCCGCCCCGAGCACATCTCCGACCGCTACGTCTGAGCGCCCAGGGGCCCGTGCGCATCCTCCAGCTGACCCCCGGCACCGGTGACTTCCTGTGCGGTAGCTGCCTGCGGGACAACGCGCTGGTCATGGGGCTGCGGGACCGCGGACACGACGCGCTCATCGCGCCGCTCTACCTGCCCTTCGCCCTCGAGGAAGGGGCCGCCGACGCCGCGCCGTCCGAGGGGGTCGAGTCCACGATCCACATGGGCGGGATCAACGTCTACCTGCAGCAGAAGCTCGGCCTCTTCAGGTGGCTCCCCCGGGTGCTGCACGACCGCCTCGACTCCCCGCGGCTCCTGCGCTGGGCGGCGGGCCACTCGAAGATGACCGAGACGCCGGGGCTCGGGGCGCTGACGCTCTCCATGCTCCGGGGCGAGGAGGGGCGCCAGCGGGCGGAGGTGGCGCGGCTGGTGGAGTGGGCGCGGGAGCTGCCGCGCCCCGACGTGCTCTTGCTCTCCAACGTGATGCTGATCGGGCTGGCCCGCGAGCTGAAGGCTGCCCTCGGTTGCCCCGTGGTGTGCACCATGCAGGGGGAGGCGCCGTTCCTCGACGCCCTCGACGAGACGAATCGGGATCGATGCTGGGCGACGCTGGCGGAGCGCGCGCGCGACGTGGACGGTTTTTTGGCCGTGAGCCAGTACACCGCCGACCTGATGTCCGCCCGCATGGAGTTGGACCGGTCGAAGGTCCAGGTGGTCTGGAACGGCGCGGACCTCGAGGGCATCTCGCCGGACCCGGCCCGCCGCGACCCCGAGCGTCCCGCGGTTGGCTACCTGGCTCGAATGTGCCGGGACAAGGGCATCGAGGCCCTGGTGGACGGCTTCCTGCGGCTGAAGGGGCGGCACCCCCGAGCGCGCCTGGTGGCGGCTGGGGTCGTGCTGAACGAGGACCGCGACCTCGTCGCGAGCCTGGAGCGCCGCGCGGCGGAGGCGGGCTGGGCGGATGACGTGGAGCTCCTCGGTCCCGTCACCCGCGAGCAGAAGATCGACCTCCTCCAGCGGGTCGACGTCCTGAGCGTCCCCGCCGTCTACGGCGAGTCCTTCGGCCTGTTCCTCCCCGAGGCGTGGGCCGCGGGGCTCCCGGTGGTCCAGCCCCGCCACGGGGGCTTCACCGAGCTGGTGGAGCACACCGGTGGGGGGGTCCTCTACGACCCCGGCGACCCCGCCGCCCTCGCGGACGCCCTCGGGGACCTCCTCGACGACCCCGCTCGGCGAGCCGCCCTTGGTGCGAAG
>CAZEFP010000008.1:0-21397 GCA_964511565.1 uncultured Planctomycetaceae bacterium | reverse complement strand
TCGACGGGTCCACGGTGGTCTTCACCGGCACGCTGGAGGGCATGAGCCGGTTCGAGGCCAAGAAGGCGGTGGAGTCCCAGGGGGGGCGTGTGGCCTCCTCGGTGAGCGCGAAGACCACCTTCCTCGTGGTCGGGGGGAAGCCGGGCTCGAAGGCGAAGAAGGCCGAGGCGCTGGGGGTCACGGTCCTGCTCGAGGCGGACTTCCTCGGCCGGCTGGCGGGGCAGGGAGCGCCCCCCGCGGAGGCCGACGGCGGTTCGGGCGGCGCCGACGGCTCGGACGGGGACAGGGGCGTAGAGAAGTGAGGATTCGACCGCGCCGAGTGGTGCGGAGCGGACGAAAAAGTCCGTGAGCCGGAGTCCGGTCTCCACCGGGGCACTCCCCGTGGGGCGAGGCTAGACTCTGGACCTGCCATGGCGGACGAGACCAAGAACGAGAGCGGCGACGACGAGGTCAGGAAGCTGGTCGACGCTGCCCATGATGGGGACGCGGACGCGCTGAACGACCTGTTCGCTCGCTACCACCAGACCATGGTCGAGGTGGCCCGGCGCAAGCTCGGGCCTCGGCTCCGATTGAAGGAGGATCCGGACGATCTCGCGCAGACCACGTTCCGTGAGGCGACCCGGGACTTCAGCCGCTACCAGTACCAGGGCCAGGGGTCTCTGCTGCGCTGGCTCGTTCAGATCCTGCAGAACAAGATCCGTGACAAGGCCGAGTTCTACTCGGCGGGCAAGCGCGACCTCTCCAAGGAGCGGGCGATGGATGCCGGCGCCTCCGACGGGGGCGAAGCCCCCACGCCCATGGAGTTCGTGAGCAGCGACCTCTCCGTCACCAAGGTCGTCCAGCGTGACGAGAACTTCGAGCTGCTGAGGGAGTCCCTCACCGAGCTGTCGCCCGAGCATCGCAAGGCCATCTCCCTGGTCTTCTTCGAGGGGCTGCCCCTCCGCCAGGCGGGGGAGCGCATGGGTGGCAAGAGCGAGGACGCGGTGCGGATGATGCTCCGCCGGGCGGAGTCGAAGCTCGGGGAGAAGCTCCGCTCGACCCTCGGCGACGACTGAGCCGAAGCGCGCCGGCGCCGAACGGGCGCCCGCGGTGCCACATCGCCAGCGCTCAGCTCAGCCTCCACGGCAGGGGCATTCACGGCGCCGAGGAGCTTCCAACGCACCGTCCGTCGTGTGGCGATGAAGGGGCGCCTGCAGGGCGCGCAGAACAGGAGCGGAGGGCGGCGCAGGGGAGTCCCTGCGCCGCCCTCCGCGACTCATGGCATCGGATCGGGCTAGTTGAGCCCGATGATCCGCACCTCGTCGATGTCGCCCGTCTCGTTGTTCCGGTTCGCGGACACCTGGAAGCGGACGGTCAGGGAACTGGAACCGGCGAAGGAACTCAGGTCGATGTCGGAGGAGCGCCAGCCGCTATTGCCGGTCAGGGTCTCCACGGTGACGTTGTTGACGATGATCCGGAACGTCTCGCCGTTGTCGAGGTTGCGAGAGCGCCGCGCCGACTCGAGCCGCAGGCCCGTGAAGCCGGAGGCGTCGACGGTGACCTCGAGGTACTGGGACCGCTTGATCCGCACGCCGCCGGAGCCGGCGAACGCCGAGCCGCTTCGGATCCGAACGCGGCGGTTCGAGGACCAGGCGTTCGAGATGGAACCGTCGAAGCTGTCGGCGAAGATCACGGTCTCGCCGCCACCGGTGTTGGGGTCGTCCTCCGTGGTGAAGGACCAGACCGTCCCGGTCGTGGTCCCGCCACCGTTCACGGCGTCGACGCGCCAGTAGTAGGTCGTCGAGTACTGGAGGGTGCTCAGGGCGAAGCTGGTGCCGCCCTGGCTGACCTGGAATTCACCCCCGTCCGGGGTCGGGTCCGTGCCGAAGTAGACGTCGTAGCCGGTGGCGCCGGACGCGGCGCTCCAGGACAGGTCCTGGCCGACCGCGATCCCCGTGGCGCCGTTGGACGGCGTCGGGCTCCCGGGCTGGCCCGGGGGCGCAGGGGTATCCGCCTCCGTCGTGAAGGACCAGGTCTGGCCCGTCGTCGTCCCGGAGCCGTTCACGGCGTCGACGCGCCAGAAGTAGGTCGTGGAGAACGCGAGGGTGCCGGGGTCGAAGGACGTGCCCGTCTGGGATCCCTGGGAGGCGGGCGAGGAGCTGGTGCCGAAGAACACGTTGTAGCTCGTGGCGCCCGACGCGGCGCTCCAGGAGAGGTCCTGGTTGATGGACACCGAGCCCGCGCCGTTCGAGGGCGTGGGGCTTCCGGGCTGACCCGGAGGCGGCGTGGAGGCCTCGGTCACCGTCAGCGTGCCCGAACCGGTGTTCCCGGAGTAGCCGCCGACCCGGATCAGGATCGTCGTGCCGGCGCTGAGGCCGGTCAGGTCGATCTGGCTCTGCAGGCCGCACGCGTCGTCGTTGCAGGCCACCTGGCTCAGGGAGCCGCAGCTACCGACGAAGATCTGGAGCGCCGTGTCATACCCGGAGCCGCAGGTGTCGACGGTGACGTCGGCCGAGCTGGTCGCCGTGTAGGCGTACCACGCGTCGGGGCCGCCGCCGCCGGCGCAGGACCACGCGACGCCGCTGTTGGTGGCGGTGGTGGTGCTGAACGAGGTGCTCCCGGCGGTGATGACCTCGGCGTTGGCGCAGTCGTCGTTGCTCAGGCCGCCGCCTCCGCCGCCACCGCCGCCGCCGCCGCTGAGGCAGCTCCGGCTGTCACGGAAGGAGGTGATCGTGCCGCGCGTCACGTTGGGGTTGAAGGTGTTCGCCGACGTGATGGACGGGTTCATCGTGTACGACGTGCACGAGCAGTGCTGGGCGTTCCAGTTGTGTCCGAGCTCGTGGGCCGAGAGGTCCGTGGCGCTGGCGAAGTTGTTGTTGAAGTCGGTCTCGACCATGCCGTAGCCGTAGCTCGTGCAGATGGCGCCGACCCAGGCGATGCCGATGGTCCCGCCGACGATGCTCTTGCCGGAGAAGAGCTGCGCCACGTCCCGCTGGATGCTGCCCTGGTTGGCGTTCCACTCGTTGCGGAACTGGTTGAGGAGCGTCGAGGCGTCCGAGGACGTGTAGGGCTGGTTCGACGAGGTCCGGACGAGGATGGTGGTGATCTCGTGGGTGATCGACACCTCGCCCTCGTACTGCAGGTTCATGGTGCCGATGACGGTCTCGATACGGTTGCCGACGTTCGTCGTGGAGGATCCGTAGTCGAGGTAGAACTCGTAGTCCGCGTCACAGGCCAGCTCGGCCGTGAACAGCGAGGTGCCCATGGGCGTGTTGCTCCCGGACACCTCCTCGAAGCCGGGCTGCCCGAAGTTGTTCGCCAGGAGGTCGGCCCCGCAGAGGTGATTGGAGCGGAGCACGTCGTCGCGCTCGTAGATCACGTGGTGGGAGGCGCCGGCGCCCTCGATGGACGTCGGGACCGGCTGAATCCAGTACTCCGAGCCGTCGGCCATCATGATCCGTGCGTACAGACCATCCTCCAGGAGGGAGCCAGCGACCCGGGCGTCGGGGTGGCTCTCGAGGGAGCCACGCATGGTGGCGACCTTCGTCGGGGTGACGCTGACCGTGCTCCCGTCTGCCCGCTGCTCCAGCAGCTCGAAGCCAGCCGCCCGGACGGAGTGCGTGTGGAGCGCGAGCTGGGTGGCGGCGCCGTTCAACTCGAAGGGAACGGTCAGCCCGGTGGCGGGGTCACCGATCAGCTCGAGCTTCTGAACGTTGCTGTCGGCGAGGCTGAGGTAGCGATTCACCGCGGACTCGAGGTCCTGGGCGCTTGCGCTGGCGCTCAGCGCGAGGCCGACGAGGAAGGCAGGCGTTTTCTTCATGGGGGCGGAGGTGTAAGGAGTGAGCCGATCCTTGCGAATCGGGGGAAGCACTCTGGAAACTAGCAGAGCGGGCGAAATTGGACGGAGGTCTCGATGGATTGGTCCGGGGTGTGTCGAGTTGCCTCGATCCCGTGTCCCGTATCCGCGCCTCCTCCGTTGCGAGTGCCCGGATGCGATAAGTGGATATATCTAAGGGTATACTGTTATGTCCAAGTTCCCGCCAGGGTGGTGGATTCCCAGTCCTGCGGGGGGGCCCTGACCCGGTGGCCAGAGTCCCGTGAAGTCCCGCCAGGCCTGCCCTGGGCGAAGAGCCCGCTTCGATTCTCTCGAGCGCGGGGAGGGCGGCTGGCTCGCCCCGAGGCGGCGGCGCTTCTCTGGATTCGTAGGCGAGCGACGGGTTCCCAAGGGCGTCACGCCTCGCTATCCTCTCCGCCTCGCTGCGTGGGCCAATAACTCAGTTGGTAGAGTGCCATGTTCACAGCGTGGAAGTCGCTGGTTCGAGCCCAGCTTGGCCCACCACTCTTCCCCTCCCCTCCCCGTTCGTTCGGGGGGCCTGGCGTTGGGGTTGACACCCGCAGTGCCGCGGGAAGGATCGCAGCATGACCGTGAATCAACAGGAGTGGCTCGAGGCCCTCGCCAGATTCCGGGACGAGGGGCGCTCATGCTGCCAGGTCGTGGTGACCGGCGTGAAGGGCTCCGCGCCGCGGGAGATCGGCGCGCGCATGATCGTCGCTGACGGCAAGCTGGCGTGGGGGACCATCGGCGGCGGGCAGCTGGAGCACCTCGCCATCCAGCGAGCGAGCGAGCTGCTTCAGGGGGGGCGCGCGGCGACCGTGACCGAGTCCGTGCCGCTCTCGGAGAAGGCGGGGCAGTGCTGTGGGGGCGAGGTCAGCCTCTTCCTGGAGTCCTTCTGCTGGACACGGCGTCGGCTGGTCATCTTCGGCTGCGGTCACGTCGCCCAGGCCATCGCGGGCCTCGCCGACTACATGGGGCTGGACGTGCAGCTCATCGACTCACGCTCCGCCGAGGAGGTGGAGCCGCCCCTTCCCGCGTCTCCGCCGTACGAGGTCCTCTTCATTGACGCGCCGGAGGAAGAGGTGGACACCATCCCCGCGGACTCCTTGCTCCTGGTGATGACCCACAGCCACGCGATCGACCAGGAGGTCATCGCGCGCGCCCTTCGCCGGGGCTCCTTCCCCTACGTCGGCCTCATCGGCTCCGATCGGAAGTGGGCGCGCTTCAAGCGCCGGCTCGAGCAGCGGGGCGTGACCGAGGCCGCACTCGAATCCGTGACGTGCCCGATCGGGGTCTCGAAGGGGTCCAAGGAGCCGCGGAAGATCGCGCTCTCGGTGGCTGCTGAGATCGTCGAGGTGGCGGAGCGCCTCGCCGAGGGCCGCAGGGGCTAGGCTCGACGTCCATGGTTTCGGCTCGATCATCAGCGCCTGACGGCGCCGCAGCAGCGAGCGAGCCGGAGGTCGCCGGGCCGGACACCCTTGGCGCATCGCGCCGGTTCCACCGCGGCCTGCTCGTGCTGCTCGCGCTCGCTGGCGCCTCCCAGGTGCTCATCGCCTCGGAGTCCTTCAGCGGGAACGCCATGGTGCTCGTTCCTCAGGTCGACGCCGCCGTGGTGTGGGCCCACGCGGGGGAGATCGCGGACGGGACGCTGGTCGACGACGCCCCCTTCGAGACGGCGCCGCTCATGCTCTGGTGGGCCGCGTTGGTGCGGGCCCTCGGGGGTGGCCTCGGGGCGCTGGCGGCGTTCCAGACGCTGCTCTACCTCGTCACCCTCGTCCTGGTCGGTCGGCTGAGCCGTCGGCTGGCAGCCTCCGTCGGCTCCGAGGGCTTCGCGACCTGGGTCGGTTGGCTGGGGGCCGGGCTCTTCCTCGTGCTCGACGAACCGGCGGCCGCCACGACCAGGGTCCTCGCCGGCTCGCTCCAGCTCGCCCTGACCGCGGGGCTCCTCGAGGCGCTCACGGGCATCGAGTGGCAATCGGGGCGGAGCGCCTCGCCCTTCCGTGCGGCGCTCATCGGCGCCCTGACCGGACTCTGCTGCCTCGCCTTCCCGCCCTACCTCGCGTTGCTCCCGCTGGTCCCTCTCTGGCTCTTCGCCAGCGGCGTCGGCGGTCAGCGCGCCGCGCTCATCGCCGCGGGGTTGAGCCTCTTTACCATCGCTCCCGCCACGGTCCACAACCTCCGAGCAGCCGGGGAGTTCATCCCCATCAGCTCGCAGGCCGGCCTGACCTTCTATCACGGCAACAACCCCGCGGCGGACGGGACCCTCGCCGCGGTCGGGGTGGTGAACAGCAAGGAAGAGCAGGCGCTGGACTCCCTGTTGAAGGCGCGCGTCGCCCTGGGCGACGAGGACGCCGGGTGGAACGAGGCCAGCCGATACTGGCTGGGTCAGGGCCTCGAGTGGTGGAGGAACGAGCCGGTTCAGGCGTTGAGGGTCGGGGCGATCAAGGTCTGGTACACGCTGACGGGGCGGCGCTACGGCGACGTCTATCAGCCCTGGATGGAGCGGCGAGACGGCGTGGCGACGCGGCTGTGGCTCGCGCCCCTCTCGCTCGCCTGGGTGCTCCCCCCCGGCCTCTGGGGCCTCTTCGCGCTGGCACGCCGCAGGGGCCTGCGGAGCGCCGGCCCGTACCTCCTGATCGTGGCCGTCCCACTGCTGGTCTGCATCGTCTTCTGGTACACGCCGCGGTACCGGCTCCCGGCGAGCGCCGGGCTCCTGCCGCTCGCTGCGCTGGCGCTCGGAGTCCTGGCGCGAGATCGGGCCAAGGCCTGGCCCGCGCTCGTGGCCGTCGCCGCAGGGGCCCTGTTCACCGGGATCAACACCGCCGTGGGGTTCGACCAGCACGAACTCCATGAGCGGCGACACGCCGCCCGGATGGCGTCGGCCTACGGAAAGCTCGGGCGCCACGACCAGGGGCTGCGCTTCCTGCGTCAGGACCTCGCCCTGGCCCCGGACGACCCGGAGGCGACCAGCCGGGTCGTCATGCTCCTGCTCATGCTGGGTCGAGACGCGGAGGCCATGGAGGTCCTCACGGAGGCCCCCGCCTCGGTGCGCGCGCTCCCAGGGCCGAGGACCCTCACGGCCTGGACGCTGGCCACCAGCGCCGACCCCGAGGCGCGGGACGCGGCGCGGGCCCTGTCCTTGGCGGAGGAGCTGGTGGGAGACCTGGGGGCGGACCCCGAGCGGCTCGACGTACGGGCGGCCGCCCGCGCCCGTGCCGGTGACTTCGAGGGGGCGGTGGCGGACGCAGAGCGGGCAGCCTCGGCGCTCACGGACGGGGATCCACTCCGTACCGAGATCGAGGCCCGGCTCGAGCTTTATCGCTCCGGGTTGCCGTACACACAGCCGATGAACCCTGAGTGATGAGGATGCCCCGCGCCGCAGAACGACCCCCGCTCCTGGCGGCGCTGCTGGGTCTCTGCGTCGCCTGTGCCGGTGGAGGCGAGCCCGCGGACCGGCCGAACGTGGTCCTGATCTCCATCGACACCCTGCGACCCGATCACCTGGGGTGCTACGGCTACGCGCGGCCCACCTCACCCAACATCGATGCGATCGCTGCCCAGGGCGGGCTCTTCGAACAGCACATCAGCAGCGCCCCCTGGACCCTGCCGGCCCACGCGGCGATGTTCACCTCGGTCCCCGACAGCGTGCACGGCGTCGTGGACGCCGTGAAGTTCCGGCTCTCCGAGGACTTCGAAACGCTACCGGAGTCGTTCCAGTCGGCGGGCTACTCGACGGCAGGCTTCTTCGCCGGGCCCTACCTGCACCCCGCCTTCGGCCTCGGACAGGGCTTCGACCGCTACGTCGATTGCGTCCAGACCGTCCCGGATGGAGAGGTGGACGCCGACAACGAGTGGTCCATGCGGGACCCGGTGCTGAGGGCTTCGCACCACGGGGTGACCAACGACAAGGTCTACGGGGAGTGGCAGCGGTTCTTCTCGGGTGCATCGAGAGAGGACGAACCCTTCTTCGCTTTCGTGCACCTGTGGGACGTGCACTTCGATTTCACGCCGCCCCCTCCCTACGACACGCTCTTCGACCCTGACTACGACGGCCCGTTCACCGGGCGTGACTTCTTCTACGACCCCGCGATCAACGCGGCGATCCCTCGCCGGGACCAGGAGCACATCGTCGCCCTCTACGACGGGGAGATCGCCTGGACGGACGAGATCGTGGGTCGCATTCGCCATGACCTCGGCGCGGCCGGGCTGCTGGACAACACGATCCTCGTCATCACGGCGGACCACGGGACAGAGCTGTTCGACCATGGCGGGAAGGGACACCGGACCACCCTCTATGACGAGCAGATCCACATCCCCCTGATCGTCCATTACCCCGGCGTCGTCCGGCCGGCTCGCTTCGGCGGGCAGACCCGGATGATCGACCTCGGGCCGACCCTGCGGGACCTGGCGGGTCTGCCCGCCGTGGCGACGACCATGGGGGAGTCCCTCGCGCCCTACCTCCGGGGTGACCTCTCCGGCGGACCTGATCTCCCGGCCGTGTCCGAACTCATGAGCGTGGGGCGGAACCTTCGGAGCTTGCGGACCACCGGCGGCAAGTTCGTGGTCAACCATGACAACGGAGGGAGCGCCTGGTTCGACCTGTCCCGCGACCCCGGCGAGCTGCAGCCGCTCGCGCTCTCGGCCGAAGGGGCCGCGGTGGGGCTCAAGCGGCTCTACGACGAGGCGGCGGCGGAGATCATCTCCGGGATCGAGCGCGCGCCAGCAGGCGCCGCCGCCGCAGACGTCCCCGCGAGCATCCAGCGGTCGTTGGCGGCCAATGGCTACGCGGGCGGCGGCGACGACTGATCCGAGGGGCCAGCTCGCGGCCGCGTGAGATGCCATGGATGCGAGCGGCCCCGGGGTTCCAGGCTGGAACTCCGGGGCCGCTCGTCATGACGGGCCGCGGGGCGGGGCAGTCCCCGCCTCCCGGCTCGCCGGGAGATCAGTTGAAGGTGATCTCGAGGCCGTCCGTGAAGTTGGACGTGGTGGTGCCGCCGACGGCGTCACGGTGCCAGGTGGTGAAGCTCCAGGTCTCGCCGGCCTGCACCGAGACCCCGCCCGTGGGCTGGGGGGTGTTGGTGAGGTCGAGGGCGAGGGAGAACGAGCCGGTGCTACCGGAGTTCAGGACCTGGCCCGGGCCGACGTAGCGGCCGATGGCGCCGCCGAGGCACAGGTTGCCGGCGCTGCCGCCGGGGTTGGCGACCTGGGCCTGGGTCTGGCTCGTGAGGAAGAAGCCGAAGGAGTTGGTCGGCAGGTCACCGGCCGTCAAGGTCAGGCTGTTGTTCGCGACCTGGTCGGAGCCAGTGGCGGAGATGCTGCCCGTCGCGCCCGTGGAGTTGGCGTTCGCGGAGCAGTAGTTGGTGCCGAGGCCGCCCGTGGGCGTGCCCTTGGCAACCACGATGTTGTCCCAGAAGAACAGGTCGCCGTTGTTGCCGCCGGAGGAGAGGCGGATCTCGTCGAAGTCGCCGCCGGTGACCATCTCGTCGAGGTCAGCGGTGCCCGTCGGGTAGTCCGAGGCGGGATCGACCCACATGCGGCAGCGGTTCTGCCCGGACATGTAGTCCATGCGCACCACGAGGCGGGCGGCCACCTGGTCGTTGGTGCCGGGGATGATGGCGGCGGGTGCCGAGCCGGCGAGGTCTCCCTCGTCGTCGATGCCCCAGCCCTGGGCGTTCCACGGGGCCCCGAGGAACAGCGACTCGGCCGGGTTCTGACCGGCGCGCCAAAGAGAAAGGCCGCCGTAGTGATCCTGCGGCTGGCCCTGGAAGTTCACGGTGCTGAAGGAGATCCAGATGGTCTCACCGTCAGCGCCCCAGCGGCCCGTGACCGGGTCGATGAGCTCGGGATGTGCGCTGAGGTCGAACTGACGGTACGCAGCGCCAAAGACGCCGGTCTGGCCAGCGTAGCCACCGAGGGAGTCGGCGGCGGCGAAGGGGGGCTGGATGGTCTGGTCGAACATGACCAGCTCGTCGTTGGCCCCACCGCTGACCCACCAGGCGTTCGACCAGCCGGTTCCGCCGGCTTGCTGGTAGAGCAGGCCCGGGACGGGGTATTCGAACGACTCGGTGGCGATGGTGGTCACCTGGGCGGAGGCCGTCGCCGCGAGACCGAGTGCGACGACCGAGAGGGAGAGAGAACGGAGCATGTTGAGGGGGAAGAGAGGTGGTGTTGCTAGACGTGGCGGCCCGCTGAGGACGCCTACACACAGAGTCTCTCACGGCAAAACCGGTCCCACACCGGGGAACCAGGCGCTTCGGGCGAGGTGGGACAAATTGCCGCGAGCGGGTGCGTCGGATCACCACCCACGTGATTCAGAACGATGCACCGATCCCCCTCCGGATCACCTACAGGGCGGATCCGAAGCGGCTGACGATGCCGTGGGTCATGCCCCAGATCGTCCTGCCCTCGAATCGCCAGGACGGAAGGCGGTGGATCACCTCGCCGTGCTGGTAGCGGTAGGTCTCGTCGAAGTCGCCGGAGATGGCGGGCGCGAGCGGGAGCCAGAAGGCCTCCGAGGCCTCGGGCCCGAGCGCCGGCGAAGCGGGCGCGGGATGGTGGAAGACGATGGGGGTGATGAAGAGGTCGAGGCGCTCTCCCCGCGCCCGCGCCTGCATGGACGGCAGCTCGCCGATCATGCGTCCCTCGCCTGCCCCCGGGTCGACCCCGACCTCCTCGATGCACTCGCGCCGGGCGGTGGCCTCGAGGCTCTCGTCCGCCGCCTCCTCATGACCGCCCGGCAATCCGATCTGCCCCGACCAACGGTCCCCGGCGCGAACGGCGCGCCGCATGAGCAGCACCTCGAGTTCTCCAGTGGAGTCCCCGCGAAGCAGCAGCGCGACCGCCGCCCGGCGAGCGCCCTCGCGAGGGGAGTCTCCAGTCCCGTCGAGCCGGCGGATCGCCGCCCTGGCCGCGTCGTGGATGGGATCGTCCATCAGCGCCCCGGTGTCTCCCCTCGAGCGCCGGTCTGGACCCCCCAGAGCTGCGCGTAGAGGCCGCCCTGATCCACGAGCTGCTCATGGTGACCCTGCTCGACGACCTCCCCTCGATCGAGGACGAGGATCCGGTCTGCGCTCCGGATGGTCGAGAGTCGGTGGGCGATCACGACGGTCGTTCGGTCCTGGGCGATGCGCTCCATGGACCGCTGGATCGCCGCCTCGGTCTCGTTGTCCACCGCGGAGGTCGCCTCGTCCAGGATGAGGATCGGCGGATCCTTCATCACCGCCCGGGCGATGGACACCCGCTGCCGCTGGCCGCCGGAGAGCTTCTGACCTCGCTCGCCGACGACGGTGTCGTAGCCATCGGGGAGCGTGGCGACCCACTCGTCCAGCTCGGCCGCCCGGGCCGCCGCCTTGATCTCGTCGAGGGAAGCATCGGGCCTGGAGTAGGCGATGTTCTGGGCGATGGAGCCGTGGAAGAGGAAGACGTCCTGGCTGACCAGCCCGATGGACCCCCGCAGGTCGCTCAGCTTGAGCTGACGCAGGTCGGTCCCGTCGAGTTCGACGGCGCCGGACGCCGGGTCGTAGAACCGAAGGAGCAGCTTGGTCAGGGACGACTTGCCAGAGCCCGTGGCGCCCACGATGGCGGTCGTCTCTCGCGCCGGGAAGTCGAGGCTGAGACCCTTGAAGAGCGGCGCGTGGCCGCGGTAACCGAAGTCGACGTCCCGCAGACGCATCTCACCGACCACCTCGGAGACCGGCCGTCGCTCGGGGCCGTCGAGGATGGTCGAGGGACGGTCGATCAGGCCGAAGATCCGCCGCACGCTGGCCATGGCGCGCTGGTAGAGGTCCAGCGTCTCCCCGAGTGAGGTCAGCGGCCACAGCAGCCGCTGGGTCATGAAGACGAGGATCGCGAAGGCGGCCTCGTCGAGGTTGCCGTCCAGCGCCATCCGTCCGCCCACCAGCAGCGTGGCGGTGAAGCCCGCCAGGATGAACATCCGGATCAGCGGTGAGAAGGCGCTGGAGAGCGTGATCGCCCGGCGGTTGGCGGCGCGGTACCGCTCGCTCTGCCCGTCGATCCTGCTGGCCTCGGCCTCCTCGCGGGCGTAGCTCTTGATGGTGGCGATCCCGCCGAGGTTGCCGGCGAGGTCCGCGTTGAGCGCGCCGACGTTGGTTCGGACGTCGACGTAGCGCGCCTGGAGCTTGCGCTGGTAGTAGATCGAGCCCCAGATGATGAGCGGCATCGGGAGGAAGGCCACCCAGGCGACGCCGGGGGAGACCCAGAAGAAGATCCCACCCACGGCGAGCACGGTGGTGGAGAGCTGGATCAGGCTGTTGGCGCCCCCGTCGAGGAAGCGCTCCAGCTGGTTGACGTCGTCGTTCAGGACGCTCATCAGCTCGCCGGAGTCCTGGTCCTCGAAGAAGCCCATCTCGAGGCCCTGCACATGTCGGTAGGCGTCGAGTCGGACGTCGTGCTGCACGCTCTGGGCGAGGTTGCGCCAGATGATCTTCTGCAGGTACTCGAAGAGCGACTCCAGCACCCAGATGACGACCGTGATCGCCGCGAGGACCAGGAACTGCTCCCACGGGTCCCGGACCCCGAGCCGCGCGACCCAAGACTCCTCCTTGTCGACCACGATGCTCACGGCCGCGCCGATGAGCAGCGGCGGCGCGAGGTCGAACAGCTTGTTGAGGATCGAGAAGACGACGCCGAGCTTCACGCGGCCGCGGTGCTGGCGCACGTGGGCCAGCAGGCGGAAGAGGGGCGACGTGGGGGAGCCGGACATGACGCGCGAAGAGGATAGCCGCCACCCTGCCGGGCCGGGTGCCCAATGGGCTACGCTCCGGGCGGTCATGGAGCCCCGATCACTCACTCACGCAGGCGGCATCGTGCTGCGAGGCGAGCGCGGCCAGAGGGAGATCCTGCTGGTCCGGCCGCTGGCCCGACCGGAGGCGCCGTGGGTGCTCCCCAAGGGGCACATCGAAGGTGGCGAGACGCCGGAAGCCGCGGCCCTGCGGGAGGTGGAGGAGGAGGCCGGCGTCGGCTGTTCCACGCCTCGCTGGGCGGGTTCGGTGGACTTTCTCGTCGGCGAGACGCGGGTGACCTGTGGGTTCTTCTCCATGGAGTACGAGACCGAGGTGGACGAGCATGAGCCCCGGGAGCGGGTCTGGGTGCCCGCGTCGGAGGTCCACGGGATGCTCCCCTTCCCGGAGACGGTCGCCCTCATCGAAGCGGCGGTCGCGGATGACGCGGGCCGGATGACTTGATCGCCACGGCGCCTTGGTCCCCGCCCTGGTCGGCGCGGGCCGGGCTGCGCGGTTACCCTCGCACCCGATGATGGACGAGCCTGGACCCAGCGGGACGGCGGCGGAGCGGACCGCTTCCACCTCGGCCGAGCAGGACGCGGCGATCGCCGCCGTTCGAGGGGCCGCTGAGGGGTGGCGCACCACGACACCGGCGGCGCAGGTCCGGCTGCTCGAGGCGCTCATCCCGACGATCGAAGCTGCGTCCGAGCGGTGGGTGGCCGCAGGATGTGCCCTGAAGGGGGTCGAGCGCGGGGCCCACGCGGAGACCGAGGAGTGGCTCGGTGGTCCCTACACGGTGCTGCGGGCGGTCCGTCAGCTGGCGCGCTCGCTGAAGGACCTCGTCGAACGTGGGGCGCCGCTCCTCCCGGGCGTGGCGAGGTCGCTCCCGAGCGGGCAGGTGGCCGCGCCGGTCTTCCCGGCCGACCCCCTGGATCGGATCCTCCTCCGTGGGATCACCGCCGAGGTGTGGCTTGATCCTGAGGTGACCCTGGAAGGTCTCCAGGCGTCCATGGCCGGGGGCCAGCGGCCGGCGGCGCGGCGCGCGCGAGTCGGCCTCGTGCTGGGCGCGGGCAACGTCACCTCCATCGGGCCCATGGACGTGCTGCACAAGCTCTTCACCGAGGGGGAGTGCGCGATCCTGAAGATGAACCCCGTGAACGAGGCGGTGGGTCCCGTCCTCGAGGAGGCGCTCTCGCCGCTGATCGAGGCTGACCTCCTGCGGATCCTGTACGGCGGGGCCGAGGTGGGTGAGCGGCTCTGTCAGCACGAGGGGATCGACTCGATCCACGTCACAGGCTCCCTGGCCACCCACGATCGGGTGGTCTGGGGCACGGGCGACGACGCGCTGGAGCGCAAGCGATCCGGGACGCCGCGCAACCCACGGCCCGTGACCAGCGAGCTCGGCAACGTGAGCCCCGTGATCGTCGTGCCGGGTCCGTGGTCGAGGGGGGACCTCCGATACCACGGGGAGAACCTCGCCAGTTCGCTCACGACCAACGCAGGGTTCAACTGCAACGCGACGAGGGTGGTCCTGACCCACGCGAGCTGGAACCAGCGGGACGAGCTCCTGGCTGCGCTCCGCGACGCCCTGGGCGACACCCCGGAGCGGCCCGCCTACTACCCCGGGCAGGAGGCGCAGCGGGCGGCCTTCCTCGACGCTCACCCCGCGGCGACGCGCGTCGGGACCGCCGAGGCGCTGCGGCAGGTCGCGGAGGTGCTCCCGGCGCGGGCCGCACCGCTGCGGCGGCTGGCCCTCGACCTCGACCTGGCCGTGGCCCGCGCCGGTCCGGCGTCGACCGTCGGGCCCGCCGAGACGCCCTGGCTGCTGGCGGAGGGGCTCGATCCCTCCGAGCGCCTCGACCCCTGCTTCCAGCACGAGTTCTGGTGCGGGGCCATGGGGGAGGCACCGATCCCGGCGGCTGACACCGCGGAGTTCATCCGCAAGTCCGTGCGGCTCGCCAACGAGGTCATCGCGGGGAGCCTCAACGTCACCCTCCTCGTCCACCCCGCCTCACTCCGCGATCCAGTGATCGCTCGCGCAGTGGAGCGCGCGGTCGCTGACCTGCGCTTCGGGACCGTGGCCGTCAACCTGTGGGCGGCCGCCTCGTTCCCGCTCGGGGGGACGACCTGGGGGGCCTTCCCGGGCAACAGCCTCGACGACGCGGGGAGCGGCATCGGGACCGTGCACAACACCTTCCTCTTCGATCGCCCGCAGAAGACGGTGCTGCGCGCTCCGTTCCGGATCTTCCCCCGGCCCGCCTGGTTCACGCGGAGCCGCTCGGGGCCGGCGGTGGGACGCCACATGACCGCGCTGACGGCCCGGCCGACGGTGACGCGTCTCGTGCGTGTGCTCCTCGCCGCCGTGGGCCTCGGCCGGTAGCCCTTCGTGGGGCTGGCGCCCCTCGCGGGCAGCGGCGACCACGCCCCGCCGGTCCTCGCCTGGAGGATCGGCGGAGCGGTGGTGCTCACGAGCGGCTGGTGACCTCGAGGAGGTGGTAGCCGAACTGGGTCTTGACGGGTCCGTGGACCTCACCGACGGCCTCGTTGAAGACGACGGTGTCGAACTCCTTGACCATCTGGCCGGGTCCGAACTCGCCGAGGTTGCCGCCGCTCTTGCCGGAGGGGCAGGAGGAGTGCTGCTTGGCGAGGTCGGCGAAGTCGGCGCCGCCGGCGATCTCCTCCTTCAGCTTGAGGCACTTCTCTTCCGTGTCGACGAGGATGTGGCGTGCGGATGCGCGGGCCATGGGGTTGCTCCTGTGGTTGGTTTCCCTGAAAAAACGAGCGGAGAGCATAGCGCCTTGAGGTGCTGGAGGGCGGCGTCTTACGGAGGCGCGGCGACAGGGCGACGGCGGGGGGGCGGCTCGCTACCGTGAGGCCATGGCCCTGCGACACCTGCTCCTCCTGATCTACCTCTCCGTCGCGGTGTTGAGCCTCACCGGGCTCCTCTTCCGGGACCTCTCCACCGCGGACGGGCTCATCCTCGGCCTGCCGGTGGGGCTGGCCTGGGTCACCGGCTGGGCCGTGCTGACGCCCCTCGTCATGTGGGCTTACATGGCCACCGAGCCCGGGGAGTCGGGCGCCGCGGAAGGAGGGGAGGAGGCATGAGCGACGAGGCCCAGATCCTGCTGGTGGTCGGTGCCTACCTCGCGCTCAGCCTCTTCGTCGGCTGGCGCGCGGCCCGCACGGCGAGCGACAGCGCCACCGGCTTCGTCGCGGGCGACCGATCCATGGGCCCCGTGCTCATGTACTTCGTCACGGGCGCGACGATCTTCAGCGCGTTCGCGTTCCTCGGCGCGCCGGGCCGCGCCTACTCGACCGGAGCGGCCGCGTTCCACATCCTCGCCTTCGGCGTCCTCGGCCTCCTCCCCTTCTACTGGACCGGACCGGCGGCGGCGCGGCTGGGCCGCCGCAAGGGCTACATCACCCAGGCCGAGCTCGTGGCCGGAGAGCTCGGTTTCAGGCCGCTCGCGCCCGTGATGGCGGTGGTCAGCCTGCTCGCGTTCGTGCCCTACCTGGCGCTTCAGATGCGTGGTGCCGGGCACGTGCTCGAGGTCCTCACCTCCGGGACCATGTCCGTGGAGGCAGGCGCCGCGCTGGTGTACGGCGTGGTGCTGCTCTACGTGTGGCACAGCGGCGTCATGGGGGTCGGCTGGACGAACACGCTCCAGGGCCTCTTCATGATGGTCATGGCCTGGTCGCTCGGGCTGTACCTGCCGCGTGCGCTCCACGGCGGCGTAGGGGAGATGTTCCAGGCCATCGATCCGGAGTTCCTCCGGATGCCGGGTGAGCGCTGGTCCTGGCTCGGGTACGGCAGCTCGGTCTTCGTCATGGCCGCCGGCTTCTCCTTCTGGCCGCACCTCTTCCAGAAGGCCTTCGCGGCGCGCAGCGAGAGCGTCATCCGGCGCACCGTCGTGCTCTACCCCACCTTCCAGCTGTTCCTGCTGCCGATCCTGCTCATCGGCTTCGCGGCCGTGGGCTTCGAGCCCGCGCCGGAGCAGGCGGACCAGGTGCTCCCGCACCTCCTGCTCCAGCTCGACCTCCCGGCGCTCCTGATCGGCCTCTTCTGTGCCGGTGCCCTGGCGGCTTCCATGTCCAGCGGCGACGCGATCCTGCACTCGGCGGCGTCGATCCTGGTGCGAGACGGGTGGATTGTGGGCGCCCGGAAGAGGCTCAGCCCGGAGGCGGAGCGGCGCGCCGTGCGCTGGATGCTGCTCCCGATCCTCGTGATCTCCTACGTCACGGCGGTCTCGTTCCACGAGGACCTGGTCGGCCTGCTCTCCTACGCCTACGGCCCGATGGGGCAGCTCGCGCCCCCGGTGCTCGCGGCGCTGTTCTGGAAACGGGCCACGGGGATCGCCGCGCTCCTCGGTCTGCTCCTCGGCTCAGCGACCACGCTGGCGTGGCCCCATCTGATGCCGCCCTCCGACCTCCACCCCGGCCTCCCGGGCCTCGTCGTCAACACGGCGGTGATCGTCGCCGTGTCGCTCATGACCTCCCGAAGGCCATGACCCTGGCACCGGACTGATCGGTTCGCAGAGGCGCATACTCGCCGGGTGCTGCGCAACGAACGCGGCCCGCCCCGAGTGATTCGGGGCGGGCCGTGGTGGTGGGGAGCCACTGCTGCCTCGGCGCCTCACTCGAAGACGATCTCGTAGCCGTCGGTGTAATTGGAGTTGCCGGCACCGCCGAAGTTCTCGCGGTGCCAAAGCTGGAAGCTCCAGCTCTCTCCCGGCTGGATGCCGACGTGCCCGCTTGGCTGCGGGACGTTCCCGAGGTCCAAGCCGAGGGTGATCAGGCCGTCCGGTCCGGAGTTCTTGATCTGCCCAGGCGCCACATATCGGCCGATGGCGCCACCGAGGCACAGGTTCCCCGCGCTGCCGAACGGATTCGTCACGAAGCCCTGGGTCCTGGACACAAGGAAGAACCCAAAGACGCCCAGGGGCAGGTTGGATGCCGCGAGGGTGATATCGTCTTGCGCCACCTCCGTCGAACCGACGGCTCCGAGGGAGCCGAACCGCCCCGCGGAGTTCAGGTTGGCGGTGCAGTAGTTCGTACCCAGGGCCGGGAAGCCGAACGCGCAGACTGCGCCGTCGAAGGGCGTGTTGCCGACGGGGTATCCGGTCTCGGTGATCAGGGACTGAACGCCGTCCGTTGCCACGGCGAGACCGAAGCAGGCGCTCGCCTGAGGCGCCGAAGAGGCCAAGCGACCGACCAGCGCGCCGGTCGCGGCGTTGAACTCGAACGCCGCTCCTTGGAAGTTGGGTCCCGAGAAGGGGGCGCCGACCACGGCGACCTCACCGGAGAGGGCGACGGCATTGCCGAACAAGGAGTCCTCGGAGGGGCTGGGTGCTGTGAGCTTGCGGAGCTGCTGCGCGGTCGAGACCTCGAAGACGTAAGCGGAGCCAGCCCTGGCGACGCCGTTGAACGAATCAGCCGGCGCTCCGATGACGGCGCGGTCACCGCTCAGGGAGACCACCTCGCCGAATCGATCACCGGGCTGCCGGTCGAGCGCCGTCAGCTTGCGCAGGAACGGGAAGCCCGGGGACGACAGGTCGTAGACGTAGACTGAACCTCGCTCACTGTCGTCGCCCGGTGCGCCGACCAGCATGAGGTTCCCCTCCACCGCGATGTCCGAGGCGAAGTTGTCATTGTCCTCCACGTCGAACGGCTGGAGGATCTCGAGCTCCTGCCGGGTCACCCGATCGAAGATGTGAACCGCGCCGCGGTCCCCTTCGAAGAAGGACACGTCGATTCTCGGCGAGCCGATGAGGATGTAGTCCTTGTGGAGGGCGACCGCCTTCCCCTGATTATCGTTCGCGATGGGGACGGAGCCCGAGAGGAAGTCAATGATCTGCCCTGTGGCGGAGTCCATGAGCCAGGCGCCGCCGATGTCATCCGTGATGACGGTGGAGATCGGGTTGGTGTCGAGGTAAGGCGCGCCCACGATCGCCAGGTCGCCGTCGAGCGCCACGTCCCAGCCGTAATACACGATGTCGGAGGGATCGTTGGCGTTCGGGTTGGGCAGCTCCAGGAGCGGCGTCCCGGTCGCGGTGTCGATGATCCAGGTCGACCGATCGAGGTTCGAGATGATGGAGCGGCCGCCGTCGGTCGCGATGCTCCAGCCGAAGGTGTTTCCGAAGGGGTCGGGAGCCGGGTTGGCGATCCGATAGGACTCGGAGACGGTCTGGGCGGATCCGATCGAGCAGAGCGCAGCTGCGATGAGGAGGCGCCGGGTGACGGGGAGGTTCATGCCGGTGGGAAGCTGGTGAGCGAGCGAGGAGACCGCGGTTTGGCCGCGTCATCGCCAATAGGCGCTTCGCGCAGCGGGGTCACACTGGATGACAGCGGCTCTGCAAGTCTTCGCAAGCTGCGGCGTCGATCGACCATCGGCTTGGGTCTTTGCAGACCCAGGCCCCGAAACGAGAGGAGCGGGCTGATCGCCAGATCAGCCCGCTCCCCGCAATCACGGTCTGGCCCGGTTCAGCTCTGGGCCTTGACCGCCTTGACGGCCTCGGTGAGGGCGGGGACGATCTCGAAGGCGTCGCCCACGATGCCGTAGTCCGCGACCTTGAAGATCGGCGCCTCGGCGTCCTTGTTGATGGCGACGATGACCCCGGAGGTGCGCATGCCGGCGAGGTGCTGGATCGCGCCCGAGATGCCGACGGCCACGTAGAGCTGCGGGGCGACCGTCTTGCCGGTCTGGCCCACCTGCTCGCCGTGGGGGCGCCAGTCCAGGTCAACCACAGCGCGCGAGGCGCCGACGGCGGCGTTGCCGAAGGCGGCGGCGAGGTCCTCGACGATCTTGAAGTTCGCGGCCTCCTGGAGGCCACGACCACCGCTGACGACGACAGACGCCTCGTTGACGTCCAGCTTCGCGTCGGCCTTGGCCTCGGTCGAGGTCACAGTGGCCTTCGCCGATGCGGAGATGGCGTGCTCCGAACAGTCGGAGGGCCCGGGGCCGTCGACCGGCTCGAAGACATTCAGGCGCGTCGTCGCGCAGAGGACCCCCCCGGTGGTGCCCAGGGTCGCGAGCGCCTTGCCCGCGAGCCAGGGGCGCTTGACCTGGAAGGACTCGCCGGCGGCCATGAACTCGATGCAGTCCGCGAAGGGGGAGACGTCGAGGTGGGCGGCGATGCGGGGGCAGAGATCCTTGCCGCGGTAGGTGGCGGCGGCGAGGAACCCCTTGGCGCCCTCGGACTGGATCACCTCGGTGACGGCGGCCGCGACGGCGTCGGGGCTGAAGGCGGCGTCCCCGGTGAGGCAGACGGCCTTCGCGGCGCCGGCGGCGCTGGCCGCGGCGCCCGAGGCACCCTCTCCCCAGAGGACGGCGACGACCTCGGCGCCCGCGGAGGCGGCGGCGCCGATGGCCTCGAGGCTGGCCCGGCGGACGTTCCCGCCGGTGTGTTCGCAGTAGACGATGACTTTGGACATGGCTGTTGCTCCTTGGATCTTCGGGTCAGCGTCTCAGAGGACCTGGGCTTCGTTCTGGAGGGCGTCGATCAGCGCGGGCACGGCGGCGGCGCCCTCGCCGACGATGCGGCCCTCCTTGCGGGCGGGCGGGAGCGCGACCTCGACCACGTCGGACTGGTTGTCGACGGCCTCGGGGGCGAGTTCCTCGAGGGGCTTCTTCTTGGCGGCCATGATGCCCTTGAGCCCCGCGGTACGAGGCTCGTTGAGCCCCTTCTGGCAGGTGATCACCGCGGGCAGCTGGAACTCGACCGTCTCGATGCCCGCGTCGGTCTCGACTTTCGCGCAGCCCTTGCCGTCCGCGATCTCGAGCCCGATGACGTCCGTCACGCAGGGCCAGCCGAGGTAGGTCGCCACCATCGGTCCCACGGCCGCGTTGTCGCGGTCCGTCGCGACGCGGCCCATGAAGACCACGTCGGCGTTCATGGTGGAGAGCTGCGCGACGAGCGCCTTGGCGGTGGAGCGGGCGTCGCGGCTCTGCCAGTCGTCGTCGGTCAGGACGACGGCCTTGTCTCCGCCCTTGGCGAGGCACTCGCGGATCTCCTTGGTCCCCGCGGAGGGGCCGAGGGTGAGGACCGTGACCTCACCGGAGCCGGCGGCCTCCTTGGTCTGGACGGCCTGCTCGACGGCGATCTTGTCGTAGAACGAGATCATGTACTGGAACTCGGAGGCGTCGAGGCCCTTGCCGTCGGCGGCCGGCTTGGCGACAGCCTCGGTCGTGGGTACGCGCTTCACGCAAGCGACGATGTTCATGTCTGGGCGGGGGAGAGGGCTCTGAACAGGTTTTTCGGCAAGCAGGATAGCCGCCGCCCCTGGCCGTTGGGACCCCAGAAACGCCCTTCCCGCGGGCGACTAGTCGATGAGCTCGCGCTCTTCCTGGGCCGAGACCCCCTTGGGGGCGGTGGTCTCGAAGTTCTTGCCCAGATAGACCTCGCGGACCCGCCGGTCGTTGATGAGCTCCGTGGCGGTCCCCTCCCTCAGGATCTGGCCCTGGTGGATGATGTAGGCCCTATCCGTGCTCTGGAGGGTCTCCCGGACGCTGTGGTCCGTGATCAGGATCCCGATCCCCTGGTCCCTGAGCCGGTGGATGAGCACCTGGATCTCCTCCACGTTGATGGGGTCCACCCCGGCGAAGGGCTCGTCGAGCAGCAGGATCGAGGGACGCGTGGCGAGGGAGCGCGCGAGCTCCAGGCGCCGGCGCTCGCCACCTGAGAGGGTGTCCGCGCCGCTCTTGGCCAGGTGGCTGAGCTCGAGCTCCGAGAGGAGTCGTGCGGCCTCGGACCGGCGCTCCTTGCGGCCGATGGGGAGGGCCTCGAGGACCGCGAGGACGTTGTCCTCCAGGGTCATCTGGCGGAAGACGCTCGACTCCTGCGGG
>CAZEFP010000007.1:0-21756 GCA_964511565.1 uncultured Planctomycetaceae bacterium | reverse complement strand
TTGGCGACCTTGACCCCCGTGGCCACGGCCGGGGCGCGGCCGTGGATCGTGTGGAAGCCGTACGTGTTCATGTAGTACGGGAAGCGGCTGGAGCAGCCGATGCCCGAGACGAACACGGTCTTGGCGGGGTCCGCGCCGGACTCCGCCATGTGCTTCTGCAGGGCGTTGAGGATCGCGTAGTCCCCGCAGCCGGGGCACCAGCGCACCTCCTGGTCGGAGGCGAAGTCCTTCTTGGTGAGGGCGGGCTGAGCGGTGTCAGTCATGGTCGTGTTCCTCCTCAGGCTCCCGCGCGTTCGTCGAGGACGCGCTTGATCTCGGCCTCGACCTCGGTGACGAGGAACGGCTGGCCGGTGACCTTGTTGAAGGGGATGTAGTCGTGGTCCGGGAGCTCGCCGCGCAGCAGATAGGTCATCTGCGCCACGTTCATCTCGGGCACCAGGACGGACTTGAAGCGCGAGAAGATCTCGTCGAGGCCGTGGGGCAGGGGCCACACGTGCGTCAGGTGGATCCGCGAGACGCTCTGGCCCTTGGCCCGCGCGTTGTCCACGGCCTGGCGCAGGATGCCGACGGTCGAGCCCCATCCGAGCACCAGCAGGTCGCCCGACTCGGCGCCGTCCACCTCGGGGGTCGGGATCGAGTCGGCCACGTTGCGCACCTTCTGGTGGCGCATGTCGGTCATGGCCTGGTGGTTGTCCGGGTCGTAGCTGATGTTGCTGCTGGGCGCCTTCTCGAGGCCCCCGATCCGGAACTCCATGCCAGGCGTGCCCGGCCTGACCCAGGGGCGGGCCAGCTTCTCGTCGCGCCCGAAGGACTGGAAGTCCTCGGTCTTCTCCGTGGTGAACTGCACCGGGAAGGGCTCGAGGGAGTCGAGGTCCGGGAGGGACCACGGCTCGGCGCCGTTCGCGATGAAGTTGTCGGAGAGCAGGATCACGGGCGTCATGTACTGCACCGCGATACGGCAGGCCTCGATGGACAGCTCGAAGGCGTCGCTGGGCTTGCTGATGGCCACGACCGGCATGGGCGCGTCGCCGTTGCGGCCGAAGATGCTGCTGAGGAGGTCGGACTGCTCCACCTTGGTCGGCATCCCCGTCGAGGGGCCGGCGCGCTGGACGTCGACGATGACGAGGGGAAGCTCGGTGGAGATCGCGAGGCCCATGGCCTCGCCCTTGAGGGCCATGCCGGGGCCGGAGGTCCCGGTCATGCCCAGGGTGCCGGCGAACGAGGCGCCGATCGCCGAGCAGATGGCCGCGATCTCGTCCTCGGACTGGATCGTCACGACGCCGTGGTTCTTGTAGCCCGCGAGGAACTCCAGGACGCTGGACGCCGGGGTGATCGGGTAGGAGCAGTACACGGGCTTGAGGCCCGCGAGGCGCGCGCCGGCCACGAGGCCGATCGCGAGGGCCTGGTTGCCCATGACGTTGCGGTAGGTGCCCGGCTGCAGGGTCGCCTTGGGGACCTCGTACTGGCCCTGGAAGAGCTCGCGGATGTCGCCGGCGTTGTAGCCCGCGCGCAGCGCCGTCTGGTTGGCGGCGATCAGGTCGTCCTTGCCCTTGAACTTCTCTTCCAGCCACTCGAGCGTGGGCTCGAGGGGGCGGCTGTACACCCAGTACATCAGGCCCAGGGTGTAGAAGTTCTTGCAGCGCTGCTTGTCCTTGTTGGAGAGGGGCGAGTCCGCGAGCGCCTCGGAGACGCGGGAGTTGATCCCGACCTCGATGACGCGGAAGCCTTCGAGGGTCCCGTCCTCGAGGGGGTTCGTCTCACACTTCGCCTTCTTCAGGTCCGTCGCCTTGAAGGCGTCGGTGTTGACGATGACGATCCCGCCCTTCTTCAGGGTGTTGATGTTGACCATCAACGCGGCGGGGTTCATCGCCACCAGCACGTCGGGCTGGTCCCCCGGCGTGTGGATGTCCGAGGAGCTGAACTGCAGCTGGAAGCCGGAGACCCCCGGCCGGGTCCCGACTGGCGCCCGGATCTCCGCGGGGAAGTCGGGGAGGGTCGCGAGGTCGTTTCCGAACAGCGCGCTGGTGCGCGTGAACTGGTTCCCGGTCACCTGCATCCCGTCGCCGGAGTCCCCGGCGAAGCGGATGACGACGCGGTCGAGCTGCTGGAGGGGGAGCTCGCCTGCGGAGGTGTCTTGGGCGGTCGGCGGAGTCATCGTTGGGCTGGGGCGTGGGCGCCGGAAAATCGCAAGAGAGGATAGGCCCGACCCCGACCGAGATGAGCCCCCTTCCGAACAGAAGCGGCATCAATGCGCCGGGAACATCACCCAGACGCCATTCGAGGCAGGTGGAGGGCCCCTTGGGCCCCTCCGACACCAGTGCCTTCGACGGGCTCGCCCCCGGAGAGGCGTCTCCGAGCCGAGGGAAGGCTCAGAACGAGCAGATCCGGGACCGGGTGCGCTTGCGCATCCCTCCCTGGAGGTCCGTGGCGCGGACCTGGGTCTCCAGGGACCGATCGATGGCCTCCGCCACGAGCTCGGGATCGCAGCTCTCGGGCATCAGGAACGCGATCTCCGCGTCGTCGATGGCGCCGCACGGCAGCTGCACGTGGAAGTCCACGTACAGGGTCTCGATCACCATGGTCAGCGCGAGGGCGGCGTCCGCCCGGCTGCGGATGCGGGCCAGGGCAGCGATCAGGGGGATCGAGGCCTTCACCCGGGCGTAGCCCTCGGGAGCCTTCGCCCAGCGAGCACTCCAGGGGGTGCCATCGATCAGGAGGTACTTCGAGACCTCCATCCAGCGGCTCTCCCCGGCGGTCTCCCGGATCTCATCGGGGGAATCAGCGTCGACCACGGGCTGGGAGACGAGCCGGAATTGCGGCCGTTCGGTGCCCGTGGAGGGGCCCGAGGGGTCGGGATGATCGTCGAGGGGGTCGGACTCGGTCATGGGAGGGGCGGCCTCTGGGGGCAATGGTCGTCCAGATCACCCCTGTCACTGAACGGGAATCGGGTCCTGTGGGGGCCAGCCTGGCACTTCCGCCGACTTCGATACGATCTGGGCGGCGGCCCGAACCCCGATGAACACCCTCCGACTGACCTCGAGGCCTCTCCAGCGGTGGGGCCTGACCCTGCTGCTCGCCCTGCTGACCCTCTCCGGAGTCGCGGCGAGCGCCCCTCAGAACCGCGCCATCGAGCTCTCTTCGATCATCCGGCGAGAGGGAGACAAGACGCCGGTGGCGGTGTTCGAGGAGCTCGGCACCCTCAAGACCGACCAGGCCTTCGGGGTGCTCGAGCGGTCGCGCGGCCAGGTCAAGTCCGCCCCGAAGTACAGGGCGATCCACAGGGCGATGCGCCACTTCGTCTCGGACGAGGAGCTCGGTGAGAAGGCCATCCGATTCACGCTCCGGTCCGCCAAGGGGCGCGACAAGGTCGAGGCTCCACAGGCGGCCACCGCCCTCGCAGGCTTCGGCCCGGCGGCCACCGAGGCGCTCCTGGAGCTGGCGGAGGAGGGCAAGCTGCCCGGGGCGCGGGCGAGCGCCCTGCGCGGGCTGCAGGCGGAGATCCTCGAGCGCGGGAGTCTGGAGCTCCTCGACCTGGTGCTGGAATCGTGGATGACGCCTCGGTCGGGGACCCAGACCCAGGCCTGCGCGATCATCAGCTCCTTCCGGGAGCTCGAGGCCTTCAAGCGGATGGCCAAGTACGTGGGGGCGAAGAAGAGCAGCTACCAGATGTGCCAGACGATCCTCCTGGCGATGGGCTCCCATCCCTTCGGCACGAGCCCCGTGCTGGACGAGGGGGTCGAGCAGGTGCTGTACCGCGGCGTCCAGAGCAAGGACTCCAGGCTGTGCTACTACGCCCTCGACGCGATGGCGACCCGCGGGGGCACCGAGAGCCTCCCCGCCGTCACGCGGCTCACCAAGGACCGTGACCCGGCGGTGCGACGGCTGGCCCTGCTCGTCGTCCTGCGCAGCACCTCCAACAGCAAGGGGGCCATGGGCCTCTCGAAGGCCAAGGACCCGGTCTCCCGGCAGGCTGCGGCGATCTTCCTGGCGGAGAGCTCCGCGCCCGGGGCGCTGGATGCGCTGCACGCCCTGCTGGAGGACGAGGACACCGCCGTCCGCGCCGAGGCGATCCGCCAGGTCGGCCGGCGCCGTGACGTGGCCTCGATCCAGCCGCTGATCGACTGCCTCTCCCGGGAGAAGGGCAGGCTCCGCGGGGATGCCCACTTCGTGCTCACGATGATGACCGGGATGGACCTGGGCTTCCGGGTGGGGTCCTGGCGGAGCTTCTGGCGCGACAAGGGGGACGGGTTCCAGATGCCCACCCTCGAGGAGGCGCGCAAGATCGCGGCGGAGCTCGCGGCGAACCAGAGCGAGGAGGGCATGTCCGCGGTGTCCTTCTACGGGCTGACGGTCATCTCGGACAACTTCGCCCTCGTGGTCGACACGTCCGGCTCGATGACCACCAAGGTCAAGGACGGCAAGACCCGGCTGGACATCGCGAAGGAGCAGATCAACGGCGTCATCAAGCGCATCCGGGAGGGTGCGCTCTTCAACATCATCCCGTTCGCCGACAACGCCCGCCCGATGGAGGAGGTCTTGATCGAGATGGACGAGTCGCTCCGGGAGGACTCGATGCTCTACGTCGAGGGCCTGCGAGCCGGTGGGGGCACCAACGCTTACGAGGGCCTCGCCGCGGCCTTCGAGGACGAGCTGGTGGACACCATCTACCTGCTCACCGACGGCATTCCGAACGGGGACCCGGTCGCGATCCGCGAGGAGGTCGCGCGCTGGAACTCGGTCCGTGGCATCCGGATCCACTGCATCTCCATCGGGGCCGCGAGTGCCTTCCTGAAGGGGATCGCAGAGGACTCTGGCGGAGAATACATAGAAGTAAAATAATCTGCAGTATACTAAAGTGGCCTCCGAAGCCCGTTCGGGGCCCTCAGGCGGGGTCGGCCCGGGTCTCGACTGGTACGCTGCCCGTCCATGGAAGGCCCTGACCCCACGCCCCGCGACGGCGAGACCAACGTCCTGCTCGAGGTCTTCCCTGGCGCCTTCCTCCTCGGTGGGATCACGGCCCTGGCTGGCGGGGCCCTGAGCGTCGCCGCCCGGACCTCCGCCCTCGGGGATCAGGCGCGCTCCATGGAGCGGATCGCCCTCGCCACGGGCTGGGTGGACCAGCTGGCCGAGGCCCTCTTCGCGACGACCCTGGCGATGCTCGTCGTGACGACCGCCCGGCGCTCGGGTCGTCGTCCGGCCCTCGCGGCGGGGGCCCTGCTCACCCTCCTGGTCCTGCTCGCCAACCTGACGGGCTTCCCGGCCGCTGACGCCCAGCTGACGGTGGGCCACGTGGCCTGCGCCCTGGGCCTCCTCGCGGCGGTGCTGGTCCTCGATCGCGTCGGCTTCCGCGGCCCCGTCGCCCTCGTGATTGGTATCGCCCTGGGCGTCCTCCCCACCTGGAAGGTGGCCGAGGCCGTCAAGGGTGGGGACGCAGGGATCCCGGTGCGTGTCGTTCTCTACGACCTCGTGGCAGCCCCCGACCTGTTCGAGACCCTCGAGGCGCGCGCTGACGCGCCCCCAGGGCCCGGCGTGCTGACCCCCGCCGTGGACCAGCAGACCGACACGGGCGACAAGCCCGCCCTGGTGCTGCCGCCTCCCGCGGCCCAGCAGGTGACGGTTCCCCGTGCCGCGGGCGCGGTCCGCCTCCAGGCCGCGGTGGGCGCCGACGCGTCGGTGATCCAGCGCTTGCCGGCGGACCTCGAGGCCCTGAAGGTGCGATACACGATCGCCGTGGACGACGCTGTGGCCTGGTCGGAGGTGGTGGAGCACCGACGCATGCCCGCTGGAGTCTGGGACACCTCGGTCTTCCAGTGGCGGCACATCGCCAGCGCGGACGGGCCTGGCATCCCGGTCCAGGGTGGCCAGGTCCTCCGCTTCGAGACGGCGCTCGTCTGGGACTCCGAGGAGGAGCGGGCCCGGGTCGAGGGCCTCGATGGAGCGGGGCTCCAGCTGGGCTTCGGGGGCGTCACCCTCGAGAAGGAGTTCCGTGAGCCCCGGAAGCTCGCCACGCCGGAGGCGCCCAACATCGTCTACGTGGTCATGGACACCCTGCGTCGCGACCGGCTCGGCCTGTATGGCTACGAGCGCCCGACGACGCCTCGCCTGGACGCCTTCGCGCGCGAGGGGCTCGTGTTCGAGGACGCCTACACGACCTCCAGCTGGACCTGGCCGTCCACGGCCTCCCTGCTCACCGGCCGGTTGCCGGACTCCCACGGCGTCAAGAGCTCCAAGGCCTGCACCCTCAGCCAGCGCCTCCCCACCCTCGCGGAGGCCCTGCAGGCGCGCGGCTACACGACCGCGGCCTTCGTCGGCAATCCGATCGTCGAGCCGAACCGCTACTTCGATCAGGGCTTCGAGACCTTCGAGGTGGAGGTGCCGAAGTTCCGGATGAGCGACGAGGTGATGCCCGCGGCCCTCGAGTGGCTCGAGGTGCACGCCCCCGTGCGGTTCTTCCTCTACCTGCACCTGGTGGATCCGCACACGCCCCACCGGCCTCACCCGGAGGAGGCCGCGCGGCTGGGCCTCGGCGCGCCTCCCGCGGACTGGCCCGAGCGCGGCCTCGACGGGGTCCCCTCCGACCCCACTCCCGCGCCGGAGATCCGCGGCTACTCGAGCCAGCTCTACGACGCGAGCGTCGCCACCGGGGACCGATGGTTCGGCGCTCTCCTCGACGAGCTGGAGCGCCTCGACCTCGACCAGCGGACCATCGTGGTGTTCACGTCGGACCACGGGGAGGAGCTCTTCGAGCACGGCCGGCACGGCCACGGCCACGAGGTGTACGACGAGCTGGTGCGCGCCCCCCTGGTGATGCGCGGGCCGGGGATCCCGGCGGCCCGGCGCTCCGGCGTGGTCTCCAACCGCCACGTCCCGACGACCCTGGCGGCCCTCGCGGGGGCCACGCTGCGGACCCCTGGGGACCAGGTTCAGCTCGTCGACGACCGCCTCCCCGACGAGGCGCTCTTCGAGACCTCGAAGGGCCTCTGGGGCAAGGCCCGCTACCAGCAGCTCTTCGGGCTCCGGCGCGGTGGCACCACCGTTCACCTGCGCGTGCGGCCCACGCCGGAGCAGCCCCTGGGCCCCCCGGCCGCCGCCGAGGGCGACGTGCGCGTCTTCGACGCGCTGGCGGACCCCGGTCAGCAGCAGGACCTCGCGGGTCAGCGCCCGTCGATCGCGGAGCAGGGGGAGCGACGGATCCGCGAGCTGGTCGAGGAGGCCGTCGAGTCCAGGCCGCCCCTGGTCCTCGGCGTCGGCGCCCAGGGGCAGCAGCAGCTCGAGCAGATCGGATACGCCGACGGGCGCGACCGCTGAGCGGCCGCGCCCGTCGCGCGATCACCTGTTTGGCGCCGGCCTCAGCCGGTGGGCAGCGCCGAGGTCAGGTGGTCGACGATGTCCATCTTGGTGAGGATCCCCACGGGGTGATGGTCATCGTTCACGACGATCCCGACGGTCTCCCGGGCGAACATCTCCAGCAGGTGGCGCGCGGGCTCGTTCTCGTGAACGGTCTCCACGTTGCGGAACATCATCTCGGCCACCGTGGCGGTCAGCTGGGCGCGCCCGTCGACGATCCGGCGCAGGAGGTCGGACTCGGTCACGATGCCCACGAGGCGACCGCCCTCCACCACGGGGAGCTGGCTGATCCCGGCCTCCTTCATGCACTCGATGGCCTCGCCCAATGTCTGGTCGCCGCTGGCGGTGATGATCTCGCGGGCGGGGAGCCGGCTGATGAGCGAGCCGCAGGAGTCCTCCTCCCATGACGGCTCGGTGAAGCCGTGCTGCTTCATCCAGGCGTCGTCCATGAACTTGGTCATGTAGTTACGGACGCTGTCGGGGAGGATGACCACGAAGGTCTTGCCCGGCCCCACTCGCTTCGCGATCTCGACCGCGGCGGACATGGCCGTCCCGCAGGAGCCGCCGCACAGCAGCCCCTCCTCCCGGATCAGGCGGCGGGCCATGAGGAACGAGGGGTGGTCCTCGCTCTTGTACCACTCGTCCACGAGGTCCCGGTCGAGCACGTCCGGGATGAAGTCGTAGCCGATGCCCTCGACCTTGTAGGCGCCGATGGGCTCGGGGCCGGCGAGGATCGAGCCCACCGGGTCGACGCCGACGATCTTGACGTGGGGCGCGTCCTCCTTGAGGCGGCGGGCGCAGCCCGAGAGCGTGCCGCCGGTGCCCGCGCCGGAGACGAAGTAGTCGAACTGGCCGCCGTCGGTCTGCTCGAGGATCTCCACCGCAGTGCCCTCGTAGTGGGCGAGCGGGTTGTTCTCGTTGGAGTACTGATCGAGGATGTGCGCGTTGGGCAACATCTTCTGCAGCTGCTTGGCGACCCCGATGTGGCTCTCAGGCTCGTCCCAGGCGGCCTCGTTCGGGGTGCGGATGATCTCGGCCCCAAGCGCCTCGAGGACGACCTGCTTCTCGCGGCTCATCTTCTCCGGCATGGTGATGATCATCCGGTAGCCGCGCACCGCCGCCGCGAGGGCCATGCCGATCCCGGTGTTCCCCGAGGTGGGCTCGATGAGCGTGTCGCCGGGCTTGATCCGCCCGGACTTCTCGGCCTCCAGCACCATGCGCCGGCCGATCCGGTCCTTCACCGAGCCGCCGGCGTTCATGAACTCGCACTTCACGAGGAAGCGGCAGCCGGTCTCCTTGCCGACCTTCTGCAGTTCCACCAGCGGCGTGCAGCCGATGGCGTCGAGGATGGATTTGAGGGGGCCCATGGAAAGCGACCTGGGCGCGCGCCGCGCCGTGAGATGGGGGAAGGGGTGCTCGGCCGGCGACCGGCGTCGCCGTTGACTGGGGCAGAGTGTAGTGGGCGCGGGGCCGCGCAGGAGCGCTCAACGTGGGCTCAGGACCACCCGGACGCGCCCCCGGTCGTCCAGGGCCGTCGAGTACACGTCGATCGTCGTTTCCTCCGCCTCCTCGGCGTCGCCCCTGGGTGCCCAGGTGCAGCGTCCGGTGTCCAGGGAGTATCGCCAGCGGTGCCAGGGGCAGGCGATCTCACCGCCCGCGCTCGAGCCCTCCCACAGGGGCCCGTCGAGGTGGGGGCACCAGGCGTCGATGGCGACGATCCGCTCCCCGTGCCTCACCAGGGCCAGCTTGCCGCGCGGGGTCTCCACCAGCTGCGGCGAGCGGTCGGTCACCGCGGCGGCTTCGACGTCCGTCGCGAAGACTTCGGGCCCCCGGGGTTCGTGCTCGGTCATGCCGCCAACGTATGTTCCTGCGAGCGATGCCCCAAGACACGTTCGTGACCAAGGTCCCCAGGGGCCAGTTCGCCGCCCTCCGCGCGCGGCTCTCCGGCGGTAGCTTCGAGTATCGCTCCGTCCCCCACGCCGAGTTCAGCGCGAAGGGCGACGGCGTCGTGGCGACCCTCTATTCGTCGGGGAAGTTCGTGGTCCAGGGCGCCGATCCCGCCGCCTTCGTGGCGCGCTGGACGGACCTCGATCCGGGAGACCGGGCGGCGCCCAAGGCCCCCAAGGCGGCGCGGGTGGACGAGCCCCTGGACCTCGACCCGCCGGTGACCGGCAGCGATGAGGCGGGCAAGGGGGACTACTTCGGGCCCCTCGTGGTCGCCGCCGTGCGGGCCGACGGCGACATGCTCGCGCGCCTCGAGGAGTGGGGCGCCGCGGACTCCAAGACGCTCACCGACAGCCGCGCACTCAAGCTGGGCGCGAAGCTCCGCGAGGAGGTGGAGTACGCCGTCCGCCGGGTCGATCCGAACGAGTACAACGCGCTCTACCCCGAGTACCCGGCCCTCAACCCGATGCTCGCGGACCTCCACGCCGAGGTCATCGGCCAGCTGGCGCAGCCGGGGGAGAACGTGCTCGTGGACCAGTTCGAGCGCCGCGGGCTCGTCCGCGGCCGCCTGGAACCTTTGAAGGTCCGGCTCACCGAGGTGCCCCGCGCGGAGCGCCACGCGGCCGTCGCGGCCGCCAGCATCATCGCGAGGCAGGAGTTCCTCCTCGGGCTCGCCGAGCTCTCCGAGGACTTCGGGGTGCCCCTGCACAAGGGCGCCGGCGCCCCCACCGACGCGGTCGGTCGCCGCCTCGTGGAGGAGCAGGGCGAGGACGCGCTACGCGGCGCGGCCAAGCTCCACTTCAAGAACACCGGGAAGATCCTCGACCGTCTGTAGGTGCTCCCGGGGGCGGCCTGCACCTACATTCCGAGCCCCATGGGCCCCCTGTTCTCCGTCCTCGCAGCGCTCGTGGCGCTCACCCTCGCCCAGGCCGGCGTGGGGGCCACCGAGCCGCGCCCTGAGGTCCTGCTCTTCGGGCTGCTCCTGCCCCACGGGATCGGGCTCGCGGCGAGGCGGGCCTCGCTCCAGGGCCAGACCGACCGCGCCCGCCGCCTCGAGCGGCTCCTCGCGGCATCGGGCTGGATGGGCTACGCCGCCCTGGTCCTCGGCGGGGGGTGGCTGGGGTCGATCCGCCAGTGGACGGGGCTCGCCCTGGACCTGGACGCCTGGCCCGACCTCGGTCTCCTGCTCGCCATGGCGCCCTTCGCGCTGTTCGAGCTCTCTGCCATCCACGCGTCGGCCAGGGTGCACGGGGGAACGCCCCTGATGCGTCAGCAGCTGCGCCGGCTCCAGACGCGGCTGTTCATCGCGTGCTGCGCGCCCATCGTCCTCTTCGTCCTGCTCAGCATGGTCGTGGGGCAGAGCGACTGGCTCCGGACCGAGGTGCAGTACGTGGGCGCGGCGTCGTTCGCGTTCACCGGCCTCATGGTGGCGGCGCTGGGGATGATGCTGCCGCGCCTGCTCACGTGGTCGTGGGACACCCAGCCGTTCCCCGAGGACGCACGCCGGGAGGCGCTCGACGTGGTGGCGGAGCGCGCCGGGTTCCGTCCCGGCCGGCTCCTGGTCTGGCGCACGGGGGACCTGATGGCCAACGCGGCCATCGTCGGGTTCCGGGCGCGCGGGCGGGTGGTGCTGTTCTCGGATCACCTCCTCTCGCTGCTCAACATGCGGGAGCTCGGTGCCGTGTACGCCCACGAGATCGGCCACGCCCGCTGCCGGCACGTGGGCGCCTTCATCGCCTGGCTCGCCGCCCTCGTCTTCCTCGGGGACGTGCTGTTCCGTGAGGTGCTGGAGGGTCAGTCCATCTGGCTCCAGGGAGGGGTCGGAGCGGGCCTCCTCGGCGCGTGGTACGTCGGCTTCGGGTGGCTCTCTCGACGCTTCGAGCTGGAGGCGGACCTCTTCAGCCTGGAGATCCAGGGCGACCTCGCCGCGCTCGTCAGCGCCCTGGAGCGGGTGGGGGGCCGGGTCCGGGACGTGGCCAGCTGGCGACACTTCAGCCCCTCCCGAAGGGTGGCGTTCCTGGAACGGTCCCTGGTGGACCCCGCCTTCCGGGAGACGTTCAAGGGACAGATGGCCTGGCTGCGGCGGGCGGGCCTCGCCGCCGCCCTCCTGGGCCTCGTGGCCCAGGCGATATCCCTGGGCGCGGGGCTCCCCGCAGACCGCGCGGTGGTGCGCCTGGCGCGCGGGGAGTACTCCGCCGCCCAGGCGGCCTTGCCGGGATTGAGTCAGGAGGACGAGCTCGAGCTCCAGCCCCTGGTGACCGCCGCGCTGACCCTCCCCGACGCCAGCGCGTCCTCGGTCGTGGCCGCGCTCGAGGCGGCGCTCGACGCAGGTCAGACCGAGCGCTCCTGGGCTCTCGCGCAGCTGGCGGAGCTGCGGGACGTGGAGGGGCTCGGACCGATGATCGACGTCCTCGAGCAGGCGCGGGAGGGCGACCCCGAGGGGGCCCGCGTCGAGGCGGCGTCGATGGAGGGCCGCTGGGGTGCCAACCTCCGCACCGCCCTTGGTTCTCCGATTCCAGGGCCACCGGGGCCCGCCGCTCAGGAGTAGCGGAGCCCGTTCTTGCGGGTGTGGGTGAGGGGAGCGGCGTCTCCCTGAAGGCGGCCGGCGTCCACCACGCCGAAGACCACCACGTGGTCCCCCGCGTCGTGCTCGCCGGTCATCCGGCACTCCAGCCAGGCGAGGGCATCCTTCAGGATCGGCGTCCCGCCTGGGGCGGCCTCGTGCTCCACGTCGTCGAACGGGGAGCCGTCGCCGGGGCCCTTGAAGAAGGGCTTCATCAGCCCCTTGTCGTCCTCGCCGAGGACGGAGACCCCGAAGCGCCCTTCCCGGCGCACCTGGGCCAGGTGCTCGCGGTCCGCGCCGATGGCCACGCAGACCGTCGGGGGCGACAGGGCGACCTGCTGAACGAAGGAGCCGAGGAAGCCCAGGGGGGCGCCGGACTCGTCCCGGGTGGTGACGATGAAGAGCCCGCTCGACACGCGCCCGAGCGCGGGCCCGATGGCGTCCAGGGAGTTCGATTCGTGGGTCGACATGGGCGCATCCTGACAGACGCGGCCGCCGCGCGCCTCCCCTTCCCGGGCGAGGGGAATCACCTTGCCCGCCCGGAGGCGCCCGGTGAGAATCGAAGCCCACCGCCATGACTGACCCGTCCACGCCCCTCTCCACCTTCGAATGGACCCCGCCCACCGCCGGCATCCCCCAGGCGGAGAGCGATGAGCCCCTCGCGGAGCGCCTCAGCTCCCTCGTGGAGGACCGCGCCGCGTCGGCCGCGGACGTGGTGCGGCGCGCCGCGCGTACCTGTCACGGCTGGCTGGTCGAGCCTTCCTGCGCGGACGCCGGGGTCGGCGCCCTGCTCGAACAGGGGCTCGGGGAGCTGGTGGAGTCCCAGGGCTGGCGGGCGCCTGTGGCTCGCTTCCGTGCGTCCCTCGCGGCCGTGGCCGACCGGACCCCCGACGACGGTGGCCCGGCGCTCCGAGAGGCCCTCGCCTCCGAGTGCGCGCTCTGGCTGGAGACGGCCGAGACCCTGGCCGGCCCCGGCTGGGACGACGCGGCGGAGCGGCCCCGCCTGCGCCTCCCCGATCGGGGGGACTGCGCCCGGCCCCTGCTCCAGGGGCGCGCTCCCATCGAGGAGGGCGAGGTCTTCCTGGTGCACGGTTGGTCGGAGACCGTGGCGCGGGGCCTGGAGCTGGTCCAGGCCAGGGGGCTTGCGCCCGAGGTCATCGTCTCCGAGGGAGGCCCGGATCTGGGCGGTCGGCGCCTGGCGCGCCGGCTGGTGGCGAGCGGGATGAAGGTGCGCTTCGTCTACGACGCGGCCCTGGTCGCCGCCGTCCGTCGGGCGGACCGCGTCTGGCTGGGTACGGACGCACTGGGGACCGATGAGTTCCTCGGCCGCGTGGGCACCGGCGCACTGGTGGAGTGCGCGCGGGAGCTGGGCGTGCCCACCACGGTCCTGGCGACGACCGACAAGCTCACGCCTGGCGGCGAACTCGAGCTCCCGACCTGGGCGGACGGCGAGGCCTGGCACCTCTGGGAGAGCGCCCCCAAGGACGTGGAGGTCGAGGCTCAACCCTTCGAGTCGGTGGGCCTGGAGTGGGTGGACGGGGTCGCGACCGAGGTCGGCCTGATGCTCCCCGGGGATCTCCAGGACGCGCCGCTCCGGGCGATCTGAGGACTCCCCCCGGCCCCTCGGGACACGGACCCTGGGAGCCCCCTCTGCGGCCGCCCTCTTCGCGGTTCCGGCGGGCGCTCTGGGCGGGCGCCAAATCCCTTCAGAACGGCCATGGAATGGCCCCTGGGGCCTAGCCGCGCACCTCTTCAGGGCGGATAATGGTGGCCTCGCCGGGCCGCGCTGATGGGGCCCGTCGGCCCGCCATCTCCGCCGCGCCCGAAGGGGACGGGGAGACACTCTCCCGGGACCAACCATGACCGATACGGAAGCACCCCAGTTCGGGGGCAACACGACGCCGCGCTCCATCGAGAAGGAGATGAAAGAGTCGTACCTCACGTACGCCCTTTCGGTCATCCACTCGCGCGCTCTCCCCGACGTTCGCGACGGCCTCAAGCCCTCACAGCGGCGGATCCTCGTCGCGATGAACGACCTGAACCTGAGCCCGCGCGCCAAGTACAGGAAGTGCGCCAAGGTCGCGGGCGACACGTCGGGCAACTACCACCCGCACGGTGAGTCGGTCATCTACCCGACCCTGGTGCGCATGGCCCAGGACTTCTCCCTGCGCTACCCGCTGGTGGACGGTCAGGGCAACTTCGGCTCCATCGACGCGGACCCGCCGGCGGCCATGCGTTACACGGAGGCGCGCATGGCGGGGATCACGATGGAGGTCCTGTCCGACCTGGACAAGGAGACCGTCGACCTCGAGCCCAACTACGACGAGACGCGCATGCAGCCCACGGTGCTGCCGTCGCGCTTCCCGAACCTGCTCTGCAACGGCTCGGACGGCATCGCCGTCGGCATGGCCACCAGCCTCCCTCCGCACAACCTGCGCGAGATCGGCGCCGGCCTCATCGCGCTCCTCGACGACCCGGACCTGCCGGAGGAGGAGCTCTTCAGCCTCGTCCCCGGCCCCGACTTCCCCACGGGCGGCACCATCATGGGCCGCAGCGGCATCGTCCAGGCGTACCGCACGGGCCGCGGCCTCGTCCGCGTGCGGGCGAAGTACCACATCGAGGAGGAGAAGGGCCGCGAGGAGATCGTCTTCACCGAGATCCCCTACCAGACGAAGAAGGGCGGCCAGGACTCCGGGATCATCGCCAAGATCGTCCAGGTCGTGAAGGACGGCCGGATCACCGGTATCGCCGACGTCACCGACTACTCCAGCCGCGACGGCATGCGGCTGGTGGTGAAGATCAAGAAGGGCGAGGACCCCCATGTGGTGCTCAACCTGCTGTGGAAGTTCACGCCGCTCCAGAGCACCTACTCGATCATCAACCTGGCCATCGACCGCCGTCAGCCGCGCACGCTCTCGCTGCGGGAGCTGATGAACGCCTGGCTGATCCACCGCCGCGACGTGATCCGGCGCCGGACCAAGTACCTCCTCCGCAAGGCCGAGGAGCGCAAGCACATCGTCGACGGCCTGCGCATCGCGGTCGACAACATCGATCGGGTGATCGAGATCATCCGCGGGTCCGCCGATCGTGACACCGCGAAGAAGGCCCTCGCCGCCGAGTTCAGCCTCTCCGATCGTCAGAGCCAGGCCATCGTGGACCTGCGCCTGGGCTCCCTGACCGGGCTCGAGCGGGACAAGCTCGAGGCCGAGCACGCGGAGCTGGTGGCGCGGATCGCGGACCTCAAGGACATCCTCGAGCGCGCCGAGCGGGTCACCGAGATGATCCGCGAGGACCTGATCGAGGTGATCGAGAAGTACGGCGACGAGCGCCGCACCCAGATCAGCCTCGAGGAGGTGGACGGCAGCGTCGACATCGCCGACCTCATCACCGAGGACCTCACCGTCGTGACCTTCTCCCGGGACGGGTACGTCAAGCGCATGCCGCTGGACACCTATCGCACCCAGGCGCGCGGGGGACGCGGGATCCGCGGCTCCGAGGCCAAGGAGGGCGACGTCCTCAAGTCGCTCTTCGTGACCTCGACCCACGACTACCTGCTGTTCTTCTCGAACTACGGGCAGGTCTTCTGGAAGAAGGGCTTCCAGGTCCCCGAGGCGGGCCGCAACTCCAAGGGGCGGGCGATCACCAACCTGCTCAAGCTCCGGGAGGGCGAGGAGATCCACACCATCCTGCGCGTGCCCGAGTTCGACGAGGAGCGCTTCATCGTCTTCGCCACCCGCAACGGGGTGGTCAAGAAGACCAAGCTCGAGGCCTACTCCCGCCCGAAGAAGGGCGGCATCCGCGCGATCCTGGTGGATGAGGGCGACGAGGTCGTCTCGGTCCGCCTGGCGAGACCCGGGGACACCGTCATGCTCTCCATGGCCAGCGGCCGGGCGATTCGCTTCGACGAGGCGGGCGTGCGCGCCATGGGCCGCTCCTCGCGGGGCGTCAAGGGGGCCAAGCTCCTGGACGACGATCGCGTGGTCGGCATGGTCGTGGCGGAGCCTGACGCCTTCCTGCTCACCGCCTCGGTCAACGGCTACGGCAAGCGGACGCCGCTCTCCGACTACCCCATCAAGGGGCGCGGGGGCCAGGGCGTCATCGACATCCGGACCACCGAGCGGAACGGCAAGGTCATCACGGCCAAGTTCTGCCGCGAGGAGGACGAGGCCATGTTCATCACCGAGAGCGGCATGATCGTGAGGACGTCCATCTCGGACATCTCCACCGTGGGCCGCAACACCCAGGGGGTGCGGCTCGTGAACCTCAAGGACGGCGACAGCCTCGTGTCGGTGGAGATCATCTCCAGCGCCGACCTCGAGCGGTTCGCGGACGAGCATGGTGACGGCGACGAGGCCGGCGCCAGCGATGCCGGCGCGGCCGAGCCCGCCGCCAGCGATGGCGCGGACGCGAGCGGTGAGAGCGACCCCGAGACCCCCGCGGAGGACTGACATGTCCCTCGAGCAGACCATCAACGACGACCTCAAGGCGGCCATGAAGGCCGGTGACGCCCTCCGCCGCGACACCCTCCGGATGCTCATCGCCGCCATGAAGAACGAGCGCATCGAGCGGGGCTCCGACCTCGACGAGGCGGGTGTGATGGCGGTGGTCCGGCGTGGCGTGAAGTCGCGGAAGGACAGCGCCGAGCAGTACCGGGCGGGGGACCGCCTCGACCTCGCGGAGAAGGAGGAGGCGGAGATCGCCGTCCTCGAGGGCTACCTGCCGCAGATGCTGGATGAGGCGGCCACCGCCGCCATCGTCGAGCAGGCCATCAAGGACACCGGCGCCACCGAGAAGTGCGACATCGGGAAGGTCATGAAGGCCGTCATGGCCAGCCATCGAGACGTGATCGACGGCAAGCTCGTCAATCGCCTGGCGGCGGCCCGGCTCTAGGGGCGCGCCCGGCTACAAAACCCCTACCTGCGCGGGTGGACATCGGCGCTCCGTGCCGCCGGAGCCTGTCGATTTGGGTAACCTCGGGAGGTCCCCCTTTCCGAGACATCTACCCATGAGATTCAAGTCCATCCTGGGAGTCGCGCTGATTCCCATGGTCGCCTACGCGGCCAACCCCGTCGTCGGGGAGGCGCCCACCGCTGCTGCGGTGGCGCCGTCCGTCGACGACTTCACGGCCCTCGACGAGGAGTTCGAGGCCGCGCTTGTCGAGTACACCAAGGAGCTCAAGGCCGCCGACAAGGCCGCGCGCCGGGAGCTCCGCGCCAACTCGCCCATCAAGCGCTACTGGCCCCGCTTCGAGGCGATGTCCAAGGCTGGCGAGGGGCGCGCGACGCTCTGGCTCGTGGAGCACATCAAGGAGAACCGCGACGTCCGCTCCAAGGAGCGCGGCGCGGTGCTCACGCCGCTCTACCAGTCGATCATCGACAACCACGCCGACGCGGAGTGGTTCACGGGCGCGGTGAAGAGCCTCGCCGCGAACAAGAAGTACGTCGGCACCGAGGCCTCGATCGCGATGCTCGAGAAGGCGGCCAAGACCGCCAAGTCGGACAACGCCAAGGCCGCCTCCCTCTTCTTCGCTGCCTCCATCGTTGGCGACAGCGACCCGGAGCGCGCCCAGAAGTGGATGGACGAGATCAGCGAGAAGTACTCGAACACCGTGTACGGCACCGCTGCCCGCGCCTCCAAGGCCACGCCCGAGGACTCCGAGGTCGGCAAGGTCGCCCCGACGTTCGTCGGCGAGACCATCGACGGCTTCCAGTTCTCCCTCGAGGACTACCGCGGGAAGGTGGTCGCCCTCGACTTCTACGGGTTCTGGTGACCCCCCTGCAGGCGCGGCATGCCGCACCTGAAGACGCTCGTTGAGCGTCACGAAAACGACCCCTTCGCTCTCATCGGAATCAACACCGGCGACGCCCCCGAGGCGTACCACGACGGTGTCAAGGAGTTCGGCCTCACCTGGCTCAGCGCCTATCAGGGCCAGGCCATGACGCCGATCTCGGACCTCTACAAGGTCCGGGGCTACCCCACCTACCTCGTGCTCGACACCGACGGCACCATCGCTTACCGCGGCCACGACGGTAAGGCGATCGACGCGGTGGTCGCGGACCTCCTGGCCAAGGCCAAGGGCAAGTAGCGCGACATGGGAACCCGTGGAATCGGAGCGGGGCGCCTTGGTTGGCTGGCGCTCCTGCCGCTCCTCGCCGCCGCGCAGCCCGCGCAGGACGACGAGGGCCCCCCTCCGATCCCCCGGGACTCCCTCCCCACCCCCTTCGTCCGCACCGCGCCCCTCGGCGTGGAGGAGCTCGCGGAGGGGTTCGGGGCTTCCCAGGAGGTCTTCGACCTGGGCCGCCGGCTCTTCTTCGACCCGGTCCTCTCGCCCCGCCGTTCCGTGGCGTGCGTGTCCTGCCACCAGCCCGAGCTCGGGTTCGCGGACAACCGCAAGCTGTCTCGGGGGATCGAGGGCTACCTGACCCGCCGCAACGCGCCCTCGCTCCTGAACAAGGGCCTCAGCGACAACGTCCTCTGGGACGGTCGAGCGGCGACCCTCGAGGAGCAGGTGCTCATGCCGATCGAGAACCCCGAGGAGATGGGCCTCGGCAAGGCCGCGGCGGTCAACCGGCTGGCGAGCGACCCGTCCTACGCGGCGCAGTTCAAGGCTGCCTTCGGGCGTGAGGTGGACGCGGACGCGCTCGCCGCTGCCCTGGCTGGCTTCGTCCGCGGGCTGACGGCTGGCGACTCGCCCGTGGACCGCTTCAGGGACGGCGACGTCGAGGCGCTCTCGGCGGACGAGGAGGCGGGCCTCTGGATCTACGAGGGCAGGGGGCGCTGCTGGCGCTGCCACAACGGGCCGAACTTCAGCGACGAGTCGTTCCACAACACCGGCGTCGGCGTCGTGGATGGTGCCCCGGAGCCGGGCCGCTTCGCGATCACGGGTGAGGAGGGGGACCAGGGCCGCTTCCGGACCCCCGGGCTCCGTATGCTCACCAGGACCGCGCCCTACATGCACGACGGGAGCCTCGCGACCCTGGCGGAGGTGGTGGAGTTCTACCGGGAGGGCGGCAACGCGAACTCCCACCTCTCCGAGCGCATGGGTCCCATCGAGCTGACGGACGACGAGGCCGCGCAGCTGGTGGCCTTCCTGGAGGCGCTGTCCCGGTGATCGTCGTGGGCACGGTGAAGGTGAGGCGAAGGAAGATCGGCGCGCTTGCGCTGCTCTCGGTGCTGCTGGGTTCCATCGGGATCGGGCAGACGCTCCCCGAGCGGCCCTCGATCTGGCGTGAGGTGACCGGCGTCCTCGACGAGGGCGGCCCGCTGGAACAGGACCACGATCCCCGCTTCCAGCGCCCCCACCTGCCGGCCTTCCGGACCTCGCAGGATGGCCGCCTGGCGATGACGGTGGCTCGCACCCCGCGGTTCACCCTCTTCACCCCCGAGAAGCTCCGCCGGCGGGGCGGGGGCGCGCCGCTCATGCTGCAGCCGGCCGGGGAGGCGAACCTGCGCTGGACCGGCTGGGCCTACGTGGGCGGCGACCCGGTCACCCAGGCCCAGATCCTCGCCGCTGGCACCGGCCGCGAGATCGTCCAGAGCTGCTTCTGGGATGACGAGCTCCCGACCCGCACGCCCGCGGGTCACGACCGCTATCGCATTCGGGCGGTCGTCACGACCCGCGCACCGGGCGGTAGCCTGCAGCTCTTCATGACGCCGCTGGCCATCGAGGTCGGCAGGCCCAAGACCGCCTTGGCGCACATCGCGAGCATCGAGGTCCTGGGGCCCACGGTGGCGGGGCCCGACTTCTCTCAGCTCTCGGTCGGCGCCTTCCATTCGGGCGGTGGATTCGAGCCCATGATCGCCGGGGACGGCCGCCTGCTGGTCATGCGGATCCGGTCCGGGGACCTCCCGACCCCCTCGGGCCCGGGGGCGGCGGACATCGTCTACTCGTACTACGAGGACCCTGCGGGGACCCGTGGGACGGCGAACCCGGCCCACTGGACCGAGGTGTACCCGATCAGTCACGCGCCCCACGACCCGCGGCTCAACGGGCCCATGGAGCTCGGGGGATTCGGCTTCGCGCAGTTCCCCTTCCGGGCCCCGGACGGCGGCGGGGCCTACCCCTGGATCGACAGGGGCGCGCGCAACCTCTTCTACACCACGATCGGCGACACCCTGCACCTGCAGGACCCGAACCCGCAGTTCCCCAACCGCGACCCGCAGAGCGCCGCGGAGTGGACGCAGACGCGCTACGAGGCCGTCGGGGTGCCGGGCGATCCCAGGGAGCGCTGGGGCGCGGAGTCGAGCCGGATCTTCCAGGGGGTCGCGGTCGCCGGGCTGTGGACCCGGGGCAAGACCGTGCTGCTGGACGGGCTCCTGAACGACATGGACTTCGCCATCGGCAACTCCGAGGCGAGCTCCTACGGCGGGGCCCCCTACAACGTCGGCCCGCAGCAGCGGCTGGTGCGGCTCTTCGAGGGGTCCGGGACGCCCTCACTCGACCCCTCCAGCGGCTGGGTGCGGCTCGGGCACGGGCGCGCCTCGGAGACCCCGAGCCTGCCTTCGGGCGAGAACGGGAACAGCTCGGTCATCGAGTCCACCGAGAGCAAGCTTCACATCGCCGACCGCATGCGCCCGCTGCTCCTGCGGGACGTGGTGTGGCACGTCCAGAACGGCAAGCACACCGACGAGGTGGCCTTCGACGACCTGCTCGACCCGGGCGCGCTGATCGTCGCCGAGATGAACGGCCGGCTCACCCTCCCCGACCTCACGGGTCCCGGCTTCAACGACCTCCAGCATCGCTCCGGCTGGAATCCGGTGACCCGGGCCTTCGACCTCCCGGTGCAGCTTCAGAACGCCGCCACGGACGCGGACACCTGGCGCCTGCCGCCGTTCGGCGAGCTGGTCCCGAGCGGTGGCGTCGCCGGTCGGCTTGAGCCCGTGGCCCTCGGAGGCGTGTTCGGTCGCGGCCTGTGGCTCGACGGCGGGCTGAGCCTGCGCTTCGACGCCCCGGACCGTGCGGGTCCGGGGGTCCCCGAGCCTGAGGCCTTCTACCTGGGCCTGTTCGTGGACTGCCGGTTCGACGACGACGGCGAGCGCCGACCCCTGGTCACCTTCCCCGACGGCACGTCCGTCGAGCTGCTCGGGCGTTCCTCGCTCCGGTACATGGAGGGCGACCGCGTGCTCCACCGGGTCCTGCTCCCCGGCGACTTCAGCTACGTCCCGGACGGGAGCCAGGCGCCCGAGGTGCACGGCTTCTTCCGCGAGGGCGCCTGGACCCACCTGGGCCTGCGCATCGAGCGGGCGGGGCGGCGAGTCACGCTGCTCCTGGACGGGTTCCCGATGGACCGCTGGCAGGATCCTGCCCGGTCCATCTTCCAGCCGCTCGCGTCCGCGGGGGCCATCACGGTGGGCGGCGCGGTGGCGGGCGGCGCCGCCTCGCTGCGGGGCTGGGTGGACGAGTTCAAGGTCCTCGCCCACGACGTGGACCCCGAGACCGCGGCCAACCACGCCCGCGGCACCCTGATCGGGTTCCCCGAGGACGCCCAGTCCGCGCGCTGGATGGACCAGTTGGCCGCGCGCTTCCCCGACTGGGCGCACCAGGAGATGAGCGAGGCCCTGCGGCGCCGCGGTGAGCCCGCGGAGGAGCGCTACGCCTCCTTCGTGGACGCCTCGCGAGACCTCGGGGTCCACCGGGCCTCGATCCCTGCGGGGGCGCGCCACCTGCGGTCGGCCGTGCACTTCCCCGAGGGCCCCGTCTTCCAGGACCGGCCGCGGCCGGACTCGAGCGCGAACCGCTTCTGCCTCAGCTGCCACACCCCGGGCGCCCCGGGCGGGCTCGGGCTCGACGCGCTCACCTACCGGCCCGGACTCGCGGCGCTCCGCGACCCGCGGCGTCAGCCCTCGCAGCCCCCCGCTCGGATCGGCGGGGCCATCCCCAACGGGATCGTCGACGCCGGCGG
>CAZEFP010000006.1:1998-24791 GCA_964511565.1 uncultured Planctomycetaceae bacterium | reverse complement strand
CTCCTCGACCAGCACCATGATCGACGAGGAGGTCACCACCGACTTGGTCAGGGAGGCGAGGTCGAAGACGGTGTCCAGGGTCATGGGCACCCCGGGCGCCCGCTCCCCGTGGGCGGACTCGTGGAGGACCTCGGCGCCGCGGCCCACCACCAGCACGGCGCCGGGGATGGTCCCCGCACCGACCGCGTCATCGATCAACTGGCGGGCCCCGTCGAAGCCCGGGGCGGCGGCGCCCTGGAGCGCGAGGGTGGCGGCAGCAAGTACGGCGAACATGGGCCTCCTGTACCACAGCCGGCGAGGGAGGGCGCGCGATTCCGCCGGCGGTGACCGATCAGTCGCCGAGCACTGCGCGCCCCACGACCTCGCCGAGGTCCCCGAGGAAGCGATCTGCCCGGCCGTAGTCGTACACGCTGTCGCCCACCACGCCGTTCGGGTTGGTGTAGAGGGTGGCGGCCAGGAAGAACGTCCGGCCGGTGCGCAGGTCGACGACCTCCGAGTTGGTGATGCTGAAGCCGTAGGCGCGCCCGACCTTGTCCCGCACCACCAGTTCGTCCATGCCGCGCACCCGCAGCAGTCCGGGCAGGAGGAACTTCGAGTAGTCGTCCGGGTACCTCGCCGGGTCGTATCGCGGGTCCTCCGAGGCGCCTGGCGTCGAGGCCATGGCCTCTCGGATGAACTCCCGGTCGTCGGAGGTCAGGGGGAAGCCCACCGTCGGCCGGCCCCCTCGCTCCTCCCGGAGCGCCCCCAGGAGGTCGGGGCGCAGGAGCATGATGTTCATGTCCACGAGGTCCGCGAGCGGCATGAAGTTCTTCTGGTCGAAGGACATGGGCCCCTCGACCACCTCGCCCCCCGAGGTGTGAGCGGCCCCGAGCTCGAGCCCACCGACCCCCTCGTTCGAGCCCGGCACCGGCGCCGTCCGCTCCGGGAGGGTGGCGATCACCGCCCCCGCGTCGTCGAGCAGGTCGACCGAGGGCACGCGCAGCTGATCGGCGGGGCTCCGGAACTCGGACAGGCGGTGGAAGATCGTCGTGCGCTCGAGGCCCGCGTCCCTGAGCACGGCGTTGACGCCGTCGTTGCCCGCCAGCTCGTAGAGCCGGTTGAAGGCGGCGTTGTCGGAGACCAGGAGCACCTTGCGTGCCTCGTGCCCCGCCGTGATCGTGCCGCCGTCGAGGTGGCTGGGGTCGCGCTCCTCGACCACCTCGCCCTCGAAGAGCGGCTGGAACCTCAAGGCCGTGTCCCGCCCCGACCGCGCGCCAAGTCGATCCAGCTCCAGGAAGGCCGCGATCACCGCCGCCGTCTTCACCGTGCTCGCCGGATAGAAGTACTCGGGGCCCTGGTCGTAGGTGTGGCGCCGGAGCCGCGGACCACCCTCCCCCTCCTCGACCACCACCAGCTCCACCTTCAGCCGGTGGGCCCCGGGGTCCTCGAGCACGTCCCCGAAGAGGTCGGGCCGGGACGCCAGGAGGTCCGCCAGCAGCGTGCCGCCACCCTCGGCGCCCCCTGCCGGCGCGCCGTCCTGGTCGGAGCCCGCTGACGCGCAGGCGGCGCAGAGCCCGATCATCAAGGCGGCCGCGCCGCGGCCCATCCGTCGTCGTTCGATCATCGGAGCAGCTCCTGCTCCTGCTCGAGGAACTGGTTGGGGTCGATGGAGGGACGCGCGAGGGTGGCCTCGCCGTCCGGGTGGATCACCACCTCCGCGGGCAGGGATCGGGAGTTGTAGCAGGAGGCCATGGCGGCCCCGTAGGCCCCCACGTCGTGGATCGCCAGCAGCTCGCCCGGCTCCACGTCCGGGAGCTGCTGAGGCGACGGGGCGCCGGCCTTCCCCTGGGTGAAGACGTCCGCGCTCTCGCAGAGGGGCCCCGCCACCATCTTGGGGGAGGTCGGCCGATCCCCCGCGCCGAGGGCCGAGATGCGGTGGAAGGCGCCGTACAGGAGCGGGCGGATCATGCTGTGGAAGCCCGCGTCCACGAGCACGAAGGTCGCGCCGTTCGCGCCGGTGGACTTCATCCCGCAGACCTCGGTCACCAGCACCCCGGCGTCGGCCACGAGCAGGCGCCCCGGCTCCGCCTCCAGCTCGATCCTGCGCCCGGCGACCTGGGACCAGCGGTCCCGGCCGGCCAGCCAGAGGCTCGCGAAGCGCCCCATGTCGAAGGGCTCGTCCGCGGCTCGGTACGGGAACGACATCCCCCCGCCGCAGGAGACCCGTGTGACCGTCTCCTGGAACAGGGCCACGGCGTTATCCATCGCCTCCACCGTGCGCTCCACGAGGCGCCCCTTGAGCCCCGAGCCGATGTGCACGTGCAGCCCCGTCACTCGCAACCCCAGCTCCCTCGTCCGCGCCCGCACGGCGACGAGCTCCTCGTGCCAGATCCCGTGCTTGGAGTGCGCTCCGCCCGTGGTCACCTTCTCGTCGTGCCCCTCCCCGAAGCCGGGGTTGATGCGCAGGGTCACGTCGCCAGGCCCGCAGAGGCTCGCCACCTGCTCCAGCATGGTGGCGCTCCCCGCGTTCACGTGGAGCCGGAGGTCCCGCACCGTCTGCCGGGCACGCCGGTCCATCAGGTCCGCGGTGTACACCATGTCTCCGGGCTCGAACCCGGCCGCGAGGGCCCGCGCGATCTCTCCCGCTGAGACCACCTCGCAGCGGGCCCCTCCCTCGCGCAGCGTGCGCAGCACCCCGAGGTTGGAGTTGGCCTTGACCGCGTAGCGGACCGAGTCGAAGGCGTGGAAGTGCGCGAGGTTCCGGCGCACGGCCGCCAGGTCGTAGACGTAGAGCGGCGTACCGTGAGCCCCTGCGAGCTCGGCGAGGAGGTCCTCATCGTGGAGAGGTCCGGTCATGGTCCCGATTCTCTCACCCGAGGGGGAGAGGTCAAACACGCCCCCCGGCGAAGCGGGATCATTCGGTGTACCTTCATGGGGTCGTGTCGCTCGCCCTCGCTCCGCATCGCGCCCTCCGCCGCCTCCTCGGTCCCGCCGTCACCCTCGGCCTCGCCGCCGGGGCGGCCGTCCACCTCGACTCGGGCGCCCGCGCGGTACAAGGCAGCGGCGGCGGTCCGCGGCGGATCTTCATCGACGCCGGCCACGGCGGGACGGACCCGGGCGCCATCGGAAACGGCATCGTCGAGAAGGAGCTCAACCTGGCGGTCGCGCTCCGCCTCCGAGACCTGCTCGACGAGGACACCCTGGACACCTCAGGGGGCGGGGAGTGGGAGGTCATGATGACCCGCACCGACGACTCGTCCGTGTCGCTCTCGAGCCGGACCAACGCGGCCAACAACTGGCCCGCGGACCGCTTCGTCTCGATCCACCACAACGCCTTCACCAGCTCCCTGGCCAGCGGGACCGAGTCCTTCTCCTTCGCCAATGGCACACCCGGAGCGGACCTGCGGGACCGGCTTCAGGAGGAGCTCATCGCGGCCATGGGGCTGGTGGACCGCGGCCCCAAGACCGCGAACTTCTTCGTCCTGCGGGAGTCCTTGATGCCCGCGGCCCTCACGGAGGCTGGGTTCCTCAGCAACCCCGGTGACGCGGCGGCCCTGTCGGCGCCGGGCGCGGTGGAGGCCCTGGCCCGGGCCCACCTGTTCGGGATCCAGCGCCACTACGGCATCCCGCCCCACGTCCCTGTGGACGGCCCGTCCACCTACTGCTTCCCCAAGACGGCGTCGGCGGGCTGCGTCCCCTCGATCGTGGCCACGGGCACCCCGTCGCTGAGCCAGAGCGACTTCGTGGTCGCGTGCGACCAGGTCCTGAGCCAGCAGTTCGGGATGCTCTTCTGGGGGCGCGAAGGGCTCGAGCTGCCTCTGCTCGGCGGCTTCCTCTGCGTGGGTGGCCCCCTCACCCGCACGCCCGTTCAGTTCTCCTTCGGCCTCGGGCCGGGCAACTGTTCGGGTCGACTCGCCCTCCCCATGGACAGCGCCTTCCTGACGTCCGCCGGGATGCTCCCCGGCGACGAGATCTTCTGCCAGTGGTGGTACCGAGACCCCGGGCTCCTGCCCGCGGCCCCGGTCGGGCTCTCCGACGGCCTCAAGTTCACGGTCCTGCCCTAGGGAAGCCGACCGTCGGCCCAGCGCGCCGCAGGCGCGAACCCCATGCGCTCCGCCAGCGCCACCGAGGGCTCGTTGGTGGTGGCCACCGACCAGACCGCCGCGCGCCCGGCGCGGGCCTGCTCGAGCATGAGGGTCGCCGCGGCGCAGGCGCCGAAGCCCTCCCTGCGGAAGGGCGCCTCGGTCTCCACCGAGACGTCCCAGAGCGTCTCCGTCTCCACGAAGGCGTAGGCGAGGGCCACTGGCTCCCCCCCCGCCAGCGCCACCGCCGCCGCGGGCCACGACTCCAGGGCGCCGAGCTCACGCCCCATGGGGGCGGGCAGGTCCCGCGCGAGGGAGCTTCCCTCGTGGACGATCCGCGCCTCGTGACGCTCGGCAAGGAGCGAGAGCCCCTCGGGGTCCCCGGCCCAGGTGAGGACCTCCACCGCGCCGACGCTCCGGGCCGCGCCCGCCGCGCTCCACGCCTCCATGACCCCCGGCGCTGTCCGCAGGCGAAGGCGCCCCAGGTCGACGTCGACCGCCCGCGCCGCCTCGGCCAGCCGCTCCGCGAGCCCCGGCTCCGGCTCACCGAAGCCGACCGCGAGGTCATGCTCCGACGCAACGACGAAGCCCGACAGCGGTCGCCCTTCGCTCACCACCACGGACGTGCCGCGGCGACGGAGCAGGCCCCGCACCTCCACGAGCGCCGGGGTGTCCTCCAGGCGCTCGAGGAGGTCGGCCTTGATGGGTTCCATGGGCCAGAGGGTACGGGCGCGGGCTGGCCAGGATGAAATGGGCCCATGAACGTCGTGCACCATCAGGAACGCCTCACGATCGAGACCCCGGGGCGGGGGCTCACCGAGGTCACGGGCGAGGTCTCTTCGGTCGTCGCGAGGTCGGGCGTGGAGACCGGGCTCGCGGTCGTCTACTGCACCCACACCTCGGCGAGCCTGCTCATCCAGGAGAACGCGGACCCCAGCGCCTCCCGGGACCTGCTGGCGTGGTTCGAACGCCTGGCCCCGGACGGGGATCCTCGCTACACCCACACCCTCGAGGGGGCGGACGACATGCCCTCCCACCTGAGGGCAGCGGTCACGCGGACCTCGGAGACGATCCCGGTGGCAGCCGGGCGTCTCGTCAGCGGCAGCTGGCAGGGGCTCTTCCTCTTCGAACACCGGGCCGCCCCCCACGACCGCACCCTGGTGATTCATGTGCACGGCGAGGGCGCCTCGCCGCCCTGAGCGGCCGGGCTCCCGCGGGCACCTCAGTCAGCGCTCGGACGCGTCGCCCTCGGAGAGGCGAGCGAGGCCCGGGTGGTCGGCCCCGTAGCGGGTAGCCCTGAAGATCGCGTGGGAGCTCTGGGGTCCCCCGCCGCCGCGGCGACCGCCAGGGGGGCCTCCCCGGGGCGGGCCGCCGCCAGGAGGCCCGCCGCGAGCGGGGCGGCCCTGGGGCGGGCCGCCCTGCCCGGACCCCTCGTCCGGCTTGAAGTCCTGCAGGTACTCCCAGACCACACGGTGGTCCGCGGTCACCTCGAGGACGCGACCCTCCTCCCCTAGGCAGACGAGGGTGTTGCCGTTCTCGAGCCGCTGCACCCCGCTGATGTGCCCGTTGAAGATGCGCTCCTCGCCCCCGCTCCAGGTCCACGCGAGCTCAGGCTGGGCGGGAGGACCGTCCCCGAACCCATCCTCCTCGGTGAAGCGGATCGAGAACACGTCCGCGCTCGACCGGTCGCCACCCGCCCGGCCGCTGCCGTTGTTGAACACCGACACCTTGATCGCGCCCTCCGCGGGGAGGAACCGAGGGTCGTGCTGATGGAACAGCACCTGCTCGCCCTCTGCTCCCCAGGAGGCGGGTCGCCCGAACCGGTAGAGGAGGTCGCCGCCGCGGCCGCGCCGGCCGCCCTCCCCGGTCCGCGCCTCGTCCGTGGTGGTCGAGTGGTCGATGAACCACACCTCGCTCGCCGAGCGGACGCTGATGGCGATCAGGTCGGTGACGGGGTCGTAGTCGATCCCGTTGGTGTGCATCCAGTCCGATCCGCCGCGGCCACCACGTCCGCCGCGGCCGCGCCGCCCTCGGCGCGGCTCGTCGCCGCCGCCGTAACCGAGCCCCCGCAGGCGCTCTTGTTCGGCCGCCTCGCGCTCGCGCTCCGCCGCGGTCGGGGGCCGTTCGCGGCGGTCGAAGTTGACGTTGATCCGGTGCGGATGGGCTGCGGGCGCACCGTAGTTGGGCTTCTCGGGATCACGGGCCTGGACGAGGTGGTCCCACGCGTGCCACTCCCAGACCACCTCCGCCTCGGACGCGCCGACCGGCTTGAGCTCCAGGATCGCATCCGGCCAGATCCCACGGTCGCCGATGCTGTCGGCGTCGCGCCCGGCCGCAATGGCGTCCTCCGTGGAGACCCCCTCCCAGACGATGGCGAGGACGTTGCCGTTGGGCAGCGGCTCGATGTCGTGGTGCTGCCGCTGGCGGCTGTTGGCCAGCTGGTGGTCCCACTGAAGCTCGCCGTCCCAACCGATGCGCTGGATCCGCCCCCCCTCACCGCCGCCGCGGTAGGGCGCGCTGCCCGCGTCCTTTCCGCAGCGAAGCAGCGAGCCGTCCTCCAGCAGGTACGCCGAGTTCCCCGGCGTCCACTCGCTCGGCCACGAGTGGAGGGTCTCGCCCGCGGCGTCCACCAGGTAGGTGGTCCGCGAGCGGAGGGGCGCGACCAACGTCGCGCCCTCGCCCCGCCCGTCGAGGGAGCGCCGCACGCCGCGCTCCGGCGTCGGCGGAGGCCCGGGACGGGCGCTCTCCTGGGCGCTTGAGGAGGGGACGAGCAGGCCGGCGAGGAGAGCGACGGAGAGATGGAGCGACGACATACCCCGCAGGCTAGCGCCCCGATCGCGGCCTCGCCCCCGCCTCCTCAGGGTCGCCTCATGGAGCCCGCCCCGGCTCCCTCTCAGAGGCGGGCGTGCAGCTTCTCGAAGACGTTGGCGCCGTCCGCGCGCAGCCCGTCGTGCTCGTGCTCGTTCGTGATCCAGGGCTCGAGCCCCTTGATCCGGCCCGCGGTCTCGATGGAGAGGTCGGCGGGCACGAACATGTCGTCGTGGTAGACCAGGGCCGCCACCGGAACCTCGTTTCGCCCGAGGACCGCGGGGTCGTACAGCGCGGGCCAGTCCGACTTCGCGGCCAGAGCCTCGCCCACCTCGCCGAGGCTCTGGAGGGCGCCGAACTGCTCCATGAACCAGGGGTAGACCATCTCGCCGGTGAACAGCGGCGCCTCGCTCGCGGCGGACGGCGCGAACTCGGGGAACTCCTCGCGGACGCGGTGCGCGGCCCACCGGGTGGCCTCCCCCTGCGCGTAGCAGGCCTCGTGGAGGATGGCGTAGAAGGGGTTGGTGTCGAAGGACTGCAGGCCCTCCACCCCCCGCAGGAACGAGCGCGAGAGGGCGTCGGTCCCCGGCACGAAGGCCCGCTCGAACAGGTAGTGAAGCTGAGCGGCGCCGTACGAGAAGCCGAGCTGGCTGCCCACGAGCTGGAGGCGCTCAGGGCTGAGCGGGTCGCCGCACGGGAGGGTCACGTCGCCCCGTTGGAGCCGCTCGAAGACGGCGCGCGCTCGCCCCTCCAGCTCGGGGAAGCGTTCGAAGAGCTGCTGGTTCTTCGTCCGCGTGAGCGGGTAGGTGCGCCGGTAGACGTCCTCCGCCCGGGTGTCCAGGCCCGGCAGCCCGCCGGTGATCATGACGCCCGCGAGTCCCTCGGGGGCAGCGGAGAGATAGTGCACGGCGCAGAAGCCGCCGAAGCTCTGCCCGAGCACCGTCCAGCGCTCGATGCCGAGCTCGCGCCGGATCGCCTCGCAGTCGCGGACGATCGCGTCGGCGCGGAAGTGCGCGAGGTGCGCCGCCTGCGCCGCCGCGTCCCCCAGCGCGGTGATGTTCTCGGGCGTCTGCGGCGTGCTCCGCCCGGTGCCCCGCTGGTCCAGGAGGAGGACGCGGTAGCGCTCGATCGCCTTGCTCAGCCAGCCGCCCGAGGCCAGCGGGCGCGGGCTCTCGAAGCCTGGTCCGCCCTGGAGGAAGACCAGCCAGGGGCGGTCCCGGTGGGCCCCGTCCCCCGTGTGGACCTCCCGACCGAAGACCTCGACGGCGCCGCCCGCCGGGTCATCGTGATCCAGCGGGAGCCGGAAGAGGTGGTCCTCGAAGTGGAAGCCGGGGATGCGATACATCGGAGGGGCCGACCCGTCCGCGGGCCGCAGGGGAAGAGTATGACGTGCCGGGCCCGATCAGGTCCCACAAGCCTCTCCCTCTGCCACGAGACCCGCCGCGAGACGCTCGTAGTCGCTGCGGTCGTTGTAGACCTGGGCCGAGATCCGGACCCAGCGCCGACCCTTCGCCGGCCAGTGCATGATGGGCACCTCGACCCGGTGCCGCTCGAAGAGGGCGAGCTGCAGGGGATCCACGCGGCCGTTCGGCGGGGCGTCGGCGGGGGACGCGGGCAGCGGCAGGGTCACCAGCGAGCCCACCATGGAGTCCGGCGCGGGGGGGCTCACCCCGAGGGCCTCGCAGAGGATCCCACGGCCCTCGAGGACCAGGGCCCGGTTGTGAGCCCTCACGGCCTGGATCCCCCCGGGCAGGACCCCCTCCAGGAAGTCGATGGCCGCGGGGACGGCGAGCAGCGGAGAGGGGTCGAAGGTCCCCGTCCAGTCGAACTCGGCGATGAAGCGTGACCGCCCCGGGGCGGGGGTGTTCGCCGCGTGGCTGATGACGCAGGGGCGGACCGACTCCTGGAGCTCGGGGCGGACGTGGAGGAAGCCCGAGACCTTGGGGCCGCACAGCCACTTGTGCAGGTTGCCGGTGGTGTAGTCCGCGCCGACCCTGTCCAGGTTCATGGGGAGCATCCCGGGCCCGTGGGCCGCGTCCACCAGGGTCCGGATGCCGCGCGTGCGCGCGGCCCGGACGATCTCCTCGACCGGCAGGATCAGGCCCGTCGGGCTGGTGACGTGATCCACGAGGACGAGGCGGGTCCGGTCGCAGCAGGCCGCCGCGATCGCCGCCGACGCCTCAGCGGGGTCCGTCAGGGGGAAGGGGATCTCCGCCACGACGACCTCTGCCCCCGCGCGCTCGGCCACGAAGCGCGCCGCGTTGTTGCAGGCGTTGTACCCGTGGCTGGTGATGACGATGCGGTCCCCCTCGCGGAGCTCGAACGACCGCAGCACCGCGTTGACGCCGTCGGTGGCGTTGCGCACGAAGGCGAGGTCCGCGACGGGGCAGCCGAGGAAGGCGGCGAGCCGCTCGCGCACCGCGTCCAGCTTCCCGTAGAGGGTGCGCTCGGGCGCGAGGTAGTGGATCGGGTCCCGCTCCTGGGCGTCCTGCTCCCGCCGCTGGGCCTCGAGCACCACGCGGGGCGCCGCGCCGAAGGAGCCGTGGTTCAGGAAGGCGACCTCGGGATCGAGGCCCCAGTGTTGGAGGAGCTGCTGGTTCATCGGGGCCAGGCGAGGTGAGCGATCAGGGGCACGTGATCGGAGCAACGATACGGCTCCATCCACGCGGCGTGGACGGGGACGAGCCCCCGCACGAAGAGGCGGTCGAGGTGCAAGCGCGGATCCAGCCCAAGGGTCTCACGGGCCTTTCGGACGGGCAGTCGACCCTTCGTCCCCCCTGGGAAGTCCGGAGCGACCTCCACCAGGTCGAGGGCGTGGGCCAGGTCGTGGACGGCGCCCATGCGGCGGTCGTTCCAGGTGTTGAAGTCACCGGCGACGACCACCGGACCGCTGAGGTGGGCCACTCGGTCGCGCAGGTCGTCGAGCTGCCGCGACAGCTGGCGACCGGTGGGGTCGAAGTTGAGCCCGTGAACGTTGACGAGGCACAGCTCACGCCCGTCGCCCAGGGGAAGCTGGGAGATCAGGGCGGCCTTCGGCGTGAGGAACCGCAGCTCGCGCTCGGAGGAGCGCACCCTGTGGGCCGTCCGAACGGCTCCGCGAGCGACGGTCATCACCCCCTCCTCCGGACCGACGAGGCCCCTCCGGAAGCTGGCGGCGTGATGGCCCGCGAACCCCGCCGGCAGCGGGAGGTCGGGGCGAGCCTCCTGCAGCGCCAGCACGTGGGGCGCGCGCTCCTCCACCAGGCGCACAAGCTCGGCCGGGAGACCGGGGTCCAGGGCCTTGTGGATGTTCCACGAGACCACGCGCAGGTCCTCGTCCGTGCGGATGGACGGCTCGGAACCGCCCGCCTGGGGACCGACCGGCGTCGCGTCGGCCTCACCCGACATCACGACTCGTCAGCGGCTCCCTCGTTGGCGGCTCCCTCGTCGGCGTCGCCGGCGCTCGCAGCCTTCTTGCGCGTGGGCGCCTTCTTCGAAGCCTTCTTCTTCGAGGTCGACTTCTTGGCCGCCTTCTTCTTGGTGGTCTTCTTCTTGGCGGCCTTCTTCTTCGCCGCCTTCTTCTTGGCCTTCTTCTTCTTGCCCTTCTTCTCGCGCTGCACCGCGAGCAGCTCGAGGGCGTGGTCCACCGTCAGCGACTCGGGGTTCTCCATGTCGCGCGGCAGGGAGGCGTTCACCTCGCCGTCGCTCACGTACGGTCCGTAGCGGCCCTTCAGCAGCTTGATCGACCCGCCGTCGAGGGCCTCGACGTTCTCGAAGACCTTGATCGGCTCGGGCGTGGAGCGCCCCCGCCCCTTCTTCTCCTGAGCCAGGAGCGCGAGCGCCCGCTCGTTGGTGATGGTGAGGAGGTGGTCGTCGGCCTCGAGGCTCCGGGTGTCGGACCCGCGCTTGATGTAGGGGCCGTAGCGGCCGTTGTAGGCCAGGATCTCGACCCCGTCCGCGTCCGTGCCGAGGTTGCGCGGGAGAGACGCGAGGGCGATCGCCACCTCGAGGTCCACGTCCTCGACCGTCATCCCCTTCAGGAGCGAGACCATCTTGGGCTTCTCCTTCTTGTCCTCGGTCTGGTCGCCCAGCTGGACGTACGGCCCGTAGCGGCCAGTCTTGATGTAGATCGGGAGGCTGCTCTCGGGGTGGTGACCGATGGGCTCGTCGCCCTTGGCCTTGGCCGCGAGGATCTTCTCCGCGAACTCCACCGTCACCTCATCGGGGGCGGTCTCGTCGGGCAGCGGGGCGGTGGTCTCGCCGCGCTGCAGGAAGGGGCCGTAGCGGCCGACGCGCACGATGACGTCCTCGCCCTCGGCGTTCTTGCCGATGCCGATGGAGCACACGGTGCGCGGATCGATGTCCTCGGCCTTCTCCTCGAGCATCGGGCGCAGCCCCGGGGAGACGTCGAGCCCGCTCTCGTAGAACTTCTTCAGGTACGGGAGCATCTCGTCCTCGCCGCGGGAGATCGCGTCGAGGGACGCCTCCATGGAGGCGGTGAAGCTGGGGTCGATGAGGTGCCCCATGTGCTGCTCCATGAGCGACACCACGGCGAAGGCCGTGAACGTGGGGACCAGGGCTGACCCCTTCTTGAACGTGTAGTCCCGCCGCAGGATCGTGTCGATGATCGAGGCGTAGGTACTCGGCCGGCCGATCCCCTCCTCCTCGAGCATCTTCACCAGCGTCGCCTCGGTGAGGCGCGCGGGGGGCGAGGTGTGGTGCTCCTCCGCAGAGATCTCGGAGCCCTTGGCGGTGTCGCCCTGGGCCACGGGGGGCAGGACGGTCTCCCGCTCGGCGAGGGCCGAGTCGGGATCGTCGGCGCCCTCGACATAGGCGCGCAGGAAGCCGGGGAAGTCGATGACGTTGCCGTTCGCCTGGAAGACCGCCTGGACGGAGCCGTCGGCCTCACCGACCTTCAGCACCATGCGACGCCCCTTGGCGTCCTTCATCTGGCAGGCGAGCGTGCGCTTCCAGACCAGGTCGTAGACCTTCGCCTCGACCTCCCCGAGCACCTTGCGGATCTCGGAGGTCGGCACGATCTTCTCACCGGCGGGGCGGATGGCCTCGTGGGCCTCCTGGGCGTTCTGGACCTTGCCCTTGTAGGCGCGCGGCTTGTCCGGGAGGAACTCGGACCCGTAGGTCGTCTCGACCGCGTCCCGGGTGAGCTCGATGGCGAGGCTCGAGAGCGTCACCGAGTCGGTCCGCATGTAGGTGATGAAGCCGTTCTCGTACAGGCGCTGGGCCGCCCGCATGGTGCGCTTGGCATCGAAGCGCAGCTTCCGGTTGCCCTCCTGCTGGAGGGTCGAGGTCGTGAAGGGCGGCGAGGGCGTCCGTGTGAAGGGCTTCTCCTCCGCCGACAGGATCTTGAACTCCCCCGACTCGAGCTTCGCCTTGAGCGCCCTGGCGCCCTCAGCGTTCAGGAGCTCCACGTCATCACGCTTCAGCTTGCCCGTATCGGGGTCGAAGTCCTTGCCGCTGGCGATGCGCTTGCCGCCCAGGGACGTGAGGCGCGCCTCGAAGTCCTTGCCCTCTCCCTCGCCGCTGGTGGCGGTGAAGCGGGCCGTCAGGTCCCAGTACTCCGCCTCCACGAAGCGCATACGGGCGCGCTCACGGTCCACGATGATCTTGGTGGCGACGCTCTGGACGCGGCCCGCGGACAGCCGCGGCTTGATCTTGCGCCAGAGGATCGGTGAGACCTCGTAGCCGTAGAGCCTGTCGAGGATGCGCCGGCTCTCCTGGGCCTCGACCATGTCCTTGTCGATCTCCCGGGTGTCCTCGAGGGCCTCGAGGATGGCGCCCTTGGTGATCTCGTGGAACACCATGCGCTCGTAGGGGACCTTGAGCCCGAGCACCTCGACCAGGTGCCAGGAGATGGCCTCGCCCTCGCGGTCTTCATCCGTCGCCAGCAGGACGCGATCGACGTCGCTGAGCATGGCCTTCAGCTCGGAGATCTTCTTCTTCTTCGCCGGCTGCACGATGTAGAGCGGCTGGAAGTCGTTCTCGACGTTGACGCCGAGCCGAGCCCACTTCTCCTTCTTGAACTTGGCGGGGATCTCCGCCGCGTTCGCCGGGAGGTCGCGGATGTGGCCGACGCTCGACTCGACGATGAAGTCCTTACCCAGGAACTTCTTGAGGGTCTTCGCCTTGGTGGGCGACTCGACGATGACGAGGGTCTTGGACATGGGTGGGGAGAGTGTTCCCTGGGTGCCGAGCCGGGAGAGGATCGGTGGCTGGGGAGGGGCGGCGCTTGACGTCTATATACACGAACCTGGAGGACGCCCCTTCCGACTGGCGGAAGGGGCTACCCCGAGTTGAGAGGCGCGGGAGTCTAGCGCTCCTTTCGTCCTCGGGGGGACCCAGTCTCGTGTGGACGGAAACCAACTGGTTTTCTACCGCGGCCCTCGCATACTTCGCCCGCGCCAGGGCGAGGGCTGCTCTGTAGGCCCATAATCAACCAACCAGCAGGTCCTTCGCGGCTTCGCCGGAGATTGCGCCTCCTTCCCCCCGAACCCGGCGAAAATATGGGCATGTTCAAGGATTCAGACCTCGTCGACGTGCCCGCGCGCGTCAGTACCCAGGCTTCCCGTTCCGTTCCCATGAGCGATCCCCGTCGCCTCTCCGAGAGCGCCGATCGCCCCGAGAAGACCCCTGTTGGCCCCCTGGAGGACGTCCAGGGCCGGGGCGACGTCCGTGGGATTCGCCTCGACTGCGCCGGCGTCACCGACGTCCGCTATCCCGCGACGGCCATCGACCCCGACGGCGTCGAGCGCTCGACCATCGTGAAGATGGAGATGTCCGTGGTCGTGCCGCCGGAGTCGAAGGGCACGCACATGAGCCGCTTCATCGAAATCGTACAAGCCGACGACCGGCAGCTCGGGCCGGAGGCGGTGCTCCGCATGCTGCGCGAGATGCAGGGTCGCCTTGAAGCGGCCGAGGCCAAGCTCGTGCTCGAGTATCCGATGTTCATGGAGCGCGAGGCCCCCGTCTCGAAGTCGAAGGGGATGATCGACATCGACTGCGGCTTCGTCGGCCTCATCGACGGAGACGACATCGACCTCGTCCAGAAGGCCGTCGTCACCGTCACCAGCCTGTGCCCCTGCAGCAAGGAGATCAGCGACTACGGCGCCCACAACCAGCGCGGCGCCGTCACGGTCGAGGTCCGGACCCGCAAGGACGCGGACGGGACGCCGGTGACCATCCCCATGGGGGACCTGATCTTCGCCGCCGAGGAGAGCGCCTCGTGCAGGATCTACCCGGTCCTCAAGCGCCCGGACGAGCGCTGGATCACGATGGAGGCCTACGAGAACCCGGTGTTCGTCGAGGACATGGTCCGGGGCGTCGCCGAGCGCCTGCAGGCGGACGAGCGCATCGTCTCCTTCCGCGTCCACGCGCGGAACTTCGAGAGCATCCACGGCCACGACGCCTTCGCGGAGACCTCCTGGAGCCGCTGATGGCCCGGGGGTCCGAGGCGGGCGGAATCGAGTAGCTTCTGAGGCGCGATGATTCCCCCGCTCCACCGCCCGCGTCGCAGCCGCCGGACCCCGGCCCTGCGTGACCTCGTCCGGGAGACGACCCTCTCGGCCCACGACCTCGTTTACCCGGTGTTCCTCCACGCCGACGCGGAGGATGTGGAGATCGAGGCCATGCCCGGACAGACGCGCTGGTCCCCCGAGGGGCTGCTGCGCATCGCCGAGCGCACCCTGGAGGCCGGCGTCCGGGCTCTGGTGCTGTTCCCGAAGATCGAGGACGGGCTGAAGGACTCCTCAGGAACGGAGGTGAGCAACGAGGACGGCCTCGTCCCGCGCTCCCTCCGCGCGCTCAAGGCGCGCTTCCCGGAGCTGGCGCTCTTCACCGACGTGGCGCTCGACCCCTACAGCAGTGACGGCCATGACGGCATCGTGGACGGCGACACGGGCGTCATCCTGAACGACGAGACCGTGGAGGTGCTGTGCCGCCAGGCCGTTGTCCAGGCGCGGGCTGGCGCCGACGTGATCGCGCCCAGTGACATGATGGACGGCCGGGTGGGGGCGATCCGCGAGGCCCTCGACGCCGAGGGCTTCACCGAGGTCTCCATCCTCTCCTACACGGCCAAGTACGCGTCATCCTTCTACGGACCCTTCCGCGGCGCCCTCGACTCCGCGCCCAAGGACGGTGACAAGAAGACCTACCAGATGGACCCCGCCAACGCGCGCGAGGCCATGCGCGAGCTCTACCTCGACGAGGCCGAGGGGGCAGACATGGTGATGGTGAAGCCGGCGGGCCCCTACCTCGACATCGTGCGCGCCGTCCGTGAGGCGACGACGCTACCCGTCGCGGCCTATCAGGTCTCCGGCGAGTACCTGATGATCGAGGCAGCGGCTCGCTCCGGCTGGCTCGACCGCCGAGAGGTCGCCCTGGAGAGCCTGGTCGGGATCAAGCGCGCGGGCGCCGACATGATCCTCACCTACCACGCCCTCGACGCCGCCGGCTGGCTGGGCGAGTAGGCCCTCAAGGGACGAGGATCCCCGCCTGCCTCAGGAGGTGGGCAGTGGTGAGCAGCGGCAACCCGATGATGCCCGTGTGGTCGTCGCTCCGGATGCGCTCGAAGAGGCGGATCCCCTCGTCCTCGATGCGATAGCCACCGGCGCAGTCCAGCGGGCTGAAGCGCTCCACGTAGGCGGCCGCCTCGGCGCGGCTGAACGGGCGCATGGTCAGCTCCTGGCGGTCCACCGCCTCGAAGCGCTGACCCGTCGCCTCGGACACCAGCACGATGCCGTTGATGAGCGCGTGGGTCTCCCCCGAGAGCTCCATGAGCTGGTCGACGCAGCGATCGACGGACCCGGGCTTCGAGAGCTGCTTGCGTTCCCCGGCCGGGGACTCGAGGACCCCCACCTGGTCCGCACAGAGCAGCCAGCGCCGTCCGCCCTCCTGGATCAGCGCGTCGGCCTTGGCGCGCGCGAGCAGCAGCGCGAACTCGGACGACGTTCGAGCCTCGAACTGGGGGTCGAAGGCTCGCTCGTCCACCTCCGGGGCCTCCTGGGTGAACGGCACGCCCAGCCGAGCGAGGAGCTGTGCTCGATATCGAGACGATGAGCCGAGGACGAGCGGATGGTTCAAAACAGACGCTTCGGTATCGGAACGGGACCCGCTCCCAGGTGATGACCCCCAGCGGGGTAGTTTTCATTCATAGCATGATGAAGCGCCCGGACCCCACAGCATCGCTCGCGATCGTCGCCGCTGCGACCGTCGTATCAGGAGCCCTCGCGGCCCTCTCAACCGGCTCCGGGGCCACGCCTACGGTCCACGCGGTCGAGCGCCTCGAGACCGCCTCCATCGGCGTCGACGGGGTCCACGTGCCCGTGACCGAGGTGCTCGAGCGAGCCGTCGCGGCCCCCGCCACCCTCGACGAGCTGCGGGCGGAGACCGCGGTGACTCCCCGGGTTCGCCTGCTGGTCCTCGACTCGGTGACAGGTCTCGGGGTGGAGAAGGTGACCGTGACCATCGGGGGCCGACTCGAGAGCTTCGAGCCCGCGAGCGGACAGCCCATCAGCCTCGACGGCGGCGCCCCCGACCGGCGCCTCCAGGTCCGCGCCGCGGGTTACCGCGACCGCGCCATCACGGTCGACGGGGTCGAGAGCGACGGGATCCGCGAGGTCCACCTGGAGCGAAGCACTTCGCTGCGCGGGGTCGTTCGCGACGCCTACGGCGCCCCGATGCCTCACACCCGCGTCCAGCTCATCGCCCGCGCCGACGAGGCGACGGTGGACCTCCAGGGAAGGCCCTCGCTGCGACGCACGGACGAGGCCGGCGCCTTCACCTTCGCCGGGCTCGAGCCCGGCGTCTATCAGACCTCCGTGGAGGTTGCCGGTATCGCGCACCTCTCGCGGCCGCTCGAACTCCGCGACGGCGAGTGGGCCCAGGCCGACCACCGACTGGTCACGTCGACCGCCCTCTCCGTGCAGGTGGACCTCCCGGGCGGCCTCCCCGCCGACCGCGCCCGGCTCCTGATCCAGCGAGACGGCGCCCAGGACCCGATGACCCGCTACACGGACGACCGCGGAAGGGCCTCCATCCGCCCGCTCCCCGCCGGCTCGTACCAGCTCACCGTCCAGAGCGCAGAGGGCGTTTCGGCCCCCCGCACCTTCACCATCGAGGAGGCGGGCCAGGGCCTGGTCGACCTCCACGTCCGGCTCCAGGCGGAGCCCCTCAGCACCGAAGACTGAACCGAGAACGATGCAAGTGACCACCAGCACCGCCATCAAGACCTCCCTCTCCGCCCTCGCCCTCTTCGCCGCTGGGTGCGGTGGAGGTGGCTCCTCAGCGCCAGCGGTCAACCCGACGGCCTCCCTCGACGACATCGACACCTCGGGCGAGCTGGACGGAGTCGTCCCCCTCCCCCCGACGGTGGACGGGCGCATCCGCGCGGTCTTCGACAAGTACTCCAACCTCGACGCCCCGAGCGGTGAGCGGGTCCACTTCCTGGGTCAGCCCGGCGTCTCGGACGAGCGGCTCTTCCGGGTCAAGGCGGTCTTCGAGCAGCTGGTCACCGACGTCCCCGGGAGCTCCCTCGGCGCCGACAAGGCGGGGGTGCTCGACGCCGTGGCGGCGCTCGACACGACCATCGTCGTGGTCGAGGAGCAGCAGACCTTCGACGTGAACGACGCCAGCGTCGCCTCCTTCATCAGCCTCTTCGAGGGCCTGTACGCGAGCGTCAACTGCTCCAACGTGATCCAGGAGGGGAGCCCCGAGTTCCTCCTCCCAGACCCCGCGATCGACGACACCCTCCTGGAGACCTCGGGGATCCTCCTCCGCTTCGGGCTGGGGGCGACGGTGCCGCAGTTCTCCGAGGCCCTCACCTCCGCGCGGCTGAACGCCGAGGCCCAGGGCATCTATCGGCCGGCCGCGGGCCAGGCCCAGGGGCTCGCGGACGCCGAGTTCCTCGGGTTGAGCCTCTCCGTCTACTACGGCGTCTGGGGCCACGACCCCTCCGGTGAAGGCACCTCGGGGAGCGAGGGCGAGTACGACTTCTGCGACCGCAGCAGCATGGCCGCGGGTGACCCCAACACCGTCGCCCTGATCGAGTCCTTCTTCGCCCCCAGCCAGAGCTTCCCCGCGTACCTGGCCTCCACCTTCTCGGGCACGTTCGAGATGCAGTTCGACCCCGCCATCGCCTACACCCATCGCTCCCGGTACCTGGAGCGAGCGGGCTTCCGGGGCGCGACGAGCGGCCGGATCAACGGCAACGAGCTCGACAACACCTTCCTGGGCGGCGACCTCGACGATCAGTTCGAGGGCCGGGGCGGCGACGATCGGATCGAGGGGGACCTCGGGGTGGACGAGGCCTACTTCAGCGGGCCCTCGACCGAGTACACCATCGTCCCCGTGGACGCGACGGTGACCCGGGTCACCGACACGGTCCCCGGCCGCGACGGAGTGGACGACGTCCGGCAGGTCACCCGCCTGCGCTTCACCGACGTGACCATCGACCTCTGAGCTGAGCCCCGCGCGACGGATCGACCGGCCGTCCGCCCCACGCCGGGCGGGCGGCCGGCTCCATTCCCGGCCGTCCCTCCCCCCGCCCTTCAACTGGGGGGTCGGATGTTCCATCATGCGCCCATGGGGTTTGAACTCGGGGGACGACGGGCGCTGGTGACCGGAGCGTCCGCAGGCATCGGGCAGGAGATCGCCCGAGAGCTCGCCGCCCGCGGCGCACACCTGACCCTCGCGGCCCGCAGGCTCGACCGCCTGGACGCGCTCGCCGCGACGCTCCGCGAAGCCCACGGGGTCGAGGTCGCGACCCTGGAGGCGGACCTGGCCCACCCTGACGGGGCGAGGGGCCTGATCACCGCCTGCGGCGAGGGCCCCGAGATCGACGTGCTCGTCAACAACGCCGGCGTCGGGATGCACGGGGACGGGGTGGGGCACCCGTGGACCGACGAGCGCCAGATGATCCAGCTCAACGTCGTCGCCGTCGCGGAGCTCACCAAGCACTTCGCCGGCCGCATGCGAGGGCGCGGCACCGGGAGGATCCTCCAGGTGGCGTCCACGGCGTCCTTCCTCCCGTGTCCCGGCTACGCGGCCTATGGCGCGACGAAGGCGTTCGTCCTGCACCACGCGGAGGCCCTCGACGAGGAGCTGCGGGACGTGGACGTACGCGTGCTGGCCCTCTGCCCGGGGAGCACCAACACCGACTTCTTCGAGATCTCCGGCAACGTGCGCGGTCGAGCGCAGATCGCCACCAGCCTCGACCCCAGGGCGGTGGCCCGCGCGGGCGTCGACGCGCTGCAGCAGGGGCGCCGGGTCACCGTCCCGGGCCTCGCGAACAAGCTCACGACCGCGGGATTGCGCGTGATCCCCCGTCGCCTGCAGGCCACGCTGGCCCGCAAAGTCCTCGAGTGACCCCATCACGATGAACTGGAAAACGCTCCCCGCTCTGCTCGCCTGCGCCACGGCTCCGGCCTGCTCGCTCTTCACCACCACCCCCCAGACGCCGGACTACGGGAGGCCGCTGGCGCCGGGCGCCGCGGCGCTCATCGAGCTCGGGCCCGGTGAGCGGCGCCCGGACGTCCGGAGCAGCTGGGCCTTGTCCGCGCGGGAGGAGATCGTCCCCGCCCTCGAGCGCTCCATCAGCTGGACCCGGTCCAAGCACTCCCGGCAGTTCTTCCCCATGGCGGGCGTCACCCACGAGCGGGCCCTGGCGAGCCTCGAGCGCTTCCGCGAGCTCCTCGACGAGGCGCGGAGCGCCGACGAGTTCGCCGCCGCCTTCGACCGCGAGTTCACCGTCTACAAGAGCGCCGGCTGGGACGGTCAGGGGGGCGGCGTGCTCTTCACGGGCTACTGCACCCCCCTGCTCCCGGGGAGCCTCGTGAGGACGGCGCGGTATCGGCACCCGCTGCACGCGCTGCCGGCGGACCTGGTCAAGGCGGAGGACGGCACCACCCTGGGTCAGGCGACGGACGCAGGTCTGCGCCGATACCCCGATCGCAGAGCGATCCTCGCCGACGCCAGCTACCGGGACCTCGAGATCGTCTGGCTCGCCGACCCGGTGGACGCCTACATCGCCCACGTGAACGGCTCCGCCTTCATCGAGCTCGAGGACGGGGAGATCGCCCGCTTCGGATACGCGGGCAAGAACGGGCGCCCCTACACCTCCCTGGGCAAGGAGCTCATCTCCGCCGGCCGCGTGGCGGCAGAGGACATGAACCTGGCGGCGATCCGCCGCTGGGCCGCCAGCCACCCCGGTGAGGTCGAGTCCTTCCTCGCCCGCAACGAGAGCTACGTCTTCTTCACGCCCATCGACGGGAACCCGCGCGGGAGCCTCAACCTCGAGGTCGCCGCGGAGCGGACGATCGCCACGGACAAGACGCTGTTCCCCCGCGGCGCCCTGTGCTTCGTGGAGACGGCGCTGCCCGCCGCGAACGGCGGCACGCGGCCCTTCTCCCAGCTGATGCTCGACCAGGACACCGGCGGCGCGATCCGGACGGCGGGCCGGGCGGACCTCTACCTCGGGGTCGGCCCCGAGGCCGAACAGCGCTCCGGCGCCACGCGCGCCACGGGCCAGCTGTACTACTTCTTCCTTCGCCGATGAGCCGCGCCGCAGAGGTCGTGGCCGTCTGCGTCGGGCCCGGCGGGATCCCCAAGCCGGAGGTCGAGTCCTGCGCGGTCGGCGTCGAGGGGCTGGAGGGGGACGGGCACCGGTTCCACCGCCACGGCGGGCCCAACAGGGCGGTGTGCCTCCTGGCCGAGGAGGTGTACGAGGCCCTGCGTGAGGACGACGTGGACTGCACGACCCCCGGGACCTTCGGCGAGAACGTCCTCACCCGAGGCCTGGACGACGCGGCCCTTCGGCCCGGGGACCGGCTCCGCCTCGGAGACCAGCTGGTGATCGAGATCCACGACGTGCGCGCCCCTTGCGCGACCCTCAAGGGGGTCGACAAGCGCTTCCCCGAGCTCATGGTGGGGCGCAGCGGTTGGGTCTGCAGGGTGATCGAACCCGGGATTCTCCGGCGCGGCGCCACCATCGAGCACCTCCCTGCGAACCCTTAGAAGCTTGGCCGGCTCGCCCTCCATCGGGCAAGATCCCCGGACGAGGCCCGCCCCACCCCTTTCTCCACGTCAGATGTCCGAGTTCGAAGTCGTCTCCTACACCATCGAGCCCGTCGAGGGTGACGCCCAGATCGCGATCACGATCCACGCCTCGGACGGGAACAAGTGGGAGTACGGGGTGCCCTACAGCCCGGACACGGGCCGCTTCACCTTCGAGGAGCTGGACGTCCTCGCCACGGACTTCGGGGACGACTTCGCCGAGGAGCTCGAGGAGAAGCTCGAGGAAGCCGTCCAGAGGGTCATCGAGGGCGACTGACGGTCTCGGAACCCGGGTCCTCCTCGGGGGGTACGCCAGGCTGAGGCTCGCCTACGTGAGGCCCGCCGAGCCCCTCGAGGAGCGCGGCCTCCTCCGGGGTGAGGTCGAGACCCCGGGCGTGGTCGATGATCGCCTGGGCATCGTCATCACGGCCCTCCAGGAGGAGCGCCGCGGCGAAGGCCGAGAGCGCCGCCACGTCCCCCGGATCCGACTCCGCCGCCCGCTCCAGGTGGCGGAGCCCGTCCGCCCGACGCCCTCCGGAGATCTCCGACTGGCCGATCCTCCACAGGGCCTCGGTGTGCTGGGGGTTGGCCGCGAGTAGCGGCGCGAGCCAGGCCGCGCACGCTGGATGACTGCCCAGGAGGCGGGCCGCGTCCAGCCGCTGACCCAGGGATGCCGCGCTGACGCTCGTCTGCCCGCCGAAGGCCGCATCGAACGCCCCGGCCGCCCCCCCGGGGTCCCCGGCGCCGGCGAGCGCCACTCCGAGGCCGAACTGGGCCTCGAGGTCGCTCGGGTCCAAGGCCACGCCGCGGGTCAGGAGCTCCAGCCCCTCCTCCACGCGGCCCGCGGCCACCTCGAGCGCCCCCAGCCTCGCGAGCGCGCGCGGGAGGTTGGGCTCCACGGCGAGGGCGGCCTCGTAGTCGACACGGGCGGCCGCTGGCTGGCTCAACGCCTCACGGGCGCTGCCCCGCATCTCGAGCAGTCGGGGATCGCCCGGCTCCCGGGCGAGGAGATCATCGAGCCGCACGAGGGCGTCATCGGGCCTCCCGGCCACCAGCGATGCCCGGGCCGCCAAACGGCCCGCCTCGACGTCCCGGAAGCCCGAGTCGAAGTAGATCTGGGTCCAGAGCCCCGCCGCGTCGGACCATGACCCAACGCGCTCGAAGGCCTCGGCCCGGGCCGCGCGCGGATCGTCCACCGGAGCGCTGACGCAGGAGACTCCCTGAACCAGCAGGACGGACGCGAGGAGCGCAGGCATCATGGCCCCGCGCCCCCGCATGATCCCGAGCCGATGACCAGAGCCCTCCTCCTCGACTTCGGCGGCACGCTCGCCATCGAGCGCTCCCCCCGCGCCTCGATCTACGCCGACGCCGCCGCGCGCTACGGGGTCGAGGTGAGCCCGGCCGCGATGTCCGATCTCATGGCGGAGACTCACGAGGCGCTCCCGATCACGATCCCGACGGCTCGGGGGGGCGCCTTTCGGTACAGCCGCGGTTGGTTCGAGCGCTTCATCGAGATCATCTTCGCGGAACGGCTCGGGCTGTCCAGCGCGGACACCGCTCTGGCCCAGGAGCACCTCTTCTCCGTCTACGAGGACGCCGGGACCTTCCGGCTCTTCCCCGGAGCCGCCGATCTCATCGACCGCGCCCGGACGGACGGGTGGCGAGTCGGCGTGGTCTCCAACTGGAGCTACGCCCTGGAGGCCCTGCTGGGGGACCTCGGGCTGCGGCCGGACGCCGTGCTGTGCAGCGCGATCGAGGAGGCCGAGAAGCCCTCCGAGGTGCTCTTCCTCAGGGCGCTGGAACGCCTCGGGGCGAGCGCCGAGGGCTCCCTCCACGTGGGCGACTCGTTCGAGAACGACGTCGTGGGCGCGCGATCCGTCG